>DASYKM010000221.1:0-4585 GCA_035995425.1 Steroidobacteraceae bacterium | reverse complement strand
TGTTGATCGCACTGTCGGGCACCTACCGCGGCCTGCAGGTGCGCGATTCATCGCGCGAGCTCGGCCGCCTCACCACCGTCGCGGTCGTGCAATCCATTTTTCTCGTGATCTTCGCCGATGCGATGCTGGCCATCGTCTTCTGGCAGCTGGATATCTAGGCAGACCATGGCCGAACCTCTCATCGAAGTCCGCGGGCTCGTGAACCGCTTCGGCAGGCAGGTGGTGCATGACCACCTCGATATGACCGTGGAGCAGGGCGAAGTGTTTGGCATCGTCGGAGGCTCGGGCTCCGGCAAATCCGTGCTGCTGCGCTCGATCCTCGGCCTGCAGCGTCCGCAGGCGGGTGAGGTGCTCATGTCGGGCCGTGACCTCACGCGCCTGTCCGTCGACGAGCTCAAGGAAATCAAGGCCACCTACGGCGTGACGTTCCAGCAGGGCGCCCTGTTCTCCTCGCTCACCGTATTGCAAAACGTTCAATTGCCGATGCTCGAACACCTGGACTTGTCGCCGCGCGCGCTCGATGAGCTCGCGCTGCTCAAGGTGCGGCTGGTCGGCCTGACGGACGAGGCGGCGCGCAAATATCCCGCGCAACTCTCGGGCGGCATGATCAAGCGCGCCGCGCTGGCGCGCGCCCTGGCGCTCGATCCGCGGCTGCTCATGCTCGATGAGCCGACCGCCGGTCTCGATCCGATCAGCGCCGCCGCCTTCGACGAGTTGCTCATGGACCTGCGCCAGCAGCTCGGACTCACGGTCATCATGATCACGCACGATCTCGACACCATCTTCAGAACCTGCAATCGTGTCGGGGTGATTATCGACCGCAAGATGACCAGCGACACCCTCGAGGGCATCACCAGCAATCCACATCCGTGGATCCAGGCATATTTCCACGGGGAGCGCGCCAAGCGCTTCGGCCAGGGATAAAGAACGACAATGGAGCGGGAGGCTAACTACACAGCTGTCGGCGCATTCGTGCTGCTGGTCGTCACGATGGCGTCACTGTTCGTCTACTGGTACGCGGGCAGCGGCGACGCGCGCGACTACCGGCGGTACGAGATCTACTTCGAGGGCAGCGTCTCGGGTCTCAACCGCGGCAGCACGGTGCGCTACCTGGGTGTGGAGGTCGGTCGCGTCATCGCGATCCGCATCGACAAGCGCGCCTCGGATCGCGTGCAGATCATCGTGGACATCGATTCGCTCACGCCCATCTCCAAGGAAACTCTCGCGTCGCTGGCGATGCAGGGCGTGACCGGACTGCTCTACATCGACCTGCTGGCAAACACGGCTGCAAGGCGGAGCATGGCATCGGTCCCCAGCGAACAGTACCCGGTCATCGATTCGGTGCAGTCGAACTTCGACCGGCTTCTCTCCAGCCTTCCTGACCTGGTTGGCCGCGCCACGGAGGTCACCGACCGCGCCTCGCGCGTGTTGTCGGATGAGAACATCAAGGCATTCTCCAAGACCATGCAGAACATCGAGCAGACGTCGGCGACTTTGCCGGGAGCGATGCGCGACGCGGCAGTCGTGGTGGCAGACCTCAAGGCGACGCTCGCCGACGTGCGCGTCGCGGCGGCCGGCGCCCGCCAGTTCATCGATACCTCGGGACCGAACCTGGCAGTTGCTTCCGAGCGCATCCGCACAATTTCCGAAAACCTCGCCAAGACCACGGCGAACCTGGATCGACTCATGGCCGATCATCGCGAAGACCTGGGGCTGTTCATGCGCGACAGCCTGCCGGAAATCGAACGCCTGTTGCGCGATAGTCGCACGGCCGCGCAGGAGTTCCGCGAGTTGTCGCGCAGCCTGAAAGCCGACCCGTCGCAGTTGTTGTACGAGCCGAGCTACCGCGGCGTGGAGATTCCGCGATGAAGATGCGCCCCTCGCCGTTTCACCTGGGGCTGCTCCTGTCGCTGGCTTTGCCCGGCTGCGGCGGCGTATTCGACAGCACCCTGCCATCGCCACAGTCCTATGTATTGCGGCTGCCGCCCGCCACCGCGCCCACGTCGGCTGCCACCGGCGGCAGCGTCTTGCTGCAGCGGCCCGAGGCCGGACCGGGGCTGGAGTCCGAGCGCATCGCCTTGCTGCGCAGTGATCTGCGTTTCGATTTCTACGCCGCCAGCCGCTGGGCGGCACCGGCCCCCGACCTCGTCGAGAGCGTGATGATCGACGCGCTGCGCGCCACCGGCGCGTTCTCCGCCGTGTTCGATGATTCGGCGCCGTTCGCGCCGCGCTACAACCTGCGCTGCACGCTGCGGCGTTTCGAAGCGGATTACACCTCTGAAAGAGGCGGGGCCGGTGGCGGCGCTCCCACGGTCCAGGTGGCGCTCGACTGCACGCTCGGCAAGCATCGCGAGCGCGAGCTGCTCGCGAGCTTCACCGCGCAGGGATCGGCGGCGGCCAGCGAGGACCGGCTCAACGCGGTGGTGGCCGCGTTCGAGACCGCGACCGCCGCGGCCATGGCGCAGCTGGGCCAGGCGGTCTCCGCGGCGCTGGTCGATGAACCAGGGGCCGGCGAGAAGCCGACTTCAGAAAGTAGATAGTCCGGTGGCTTCCATGAGCCGGTACAACCAGTAACTGCCCTGCGAGGGATCGGCATAAGTGCCGAATTCCGCGGTGTATTCGAGCTCCGGCGGGCCGCGATTGGTCCACAGCGAATCGAACCAGGCGCTGATCTGCGAGGCGATTTCGGCGTTCGGCGGCACGCTCGCGGCGACGTTGGCCTCGAGGTTGTAATTCTCCAGGTTGCGCCGCGTGAGATTGGCCGATCCCAGCGTGAACCAGAACTCGTTCGCGGTACGCATGGCCACCAGCTTGCTGTGGAACTGTTCGCCATGCGTGCGGAACCAGCGCACCTTGATTGCGCCGTCGGATGCGGCGGCGAGCTCGGTGGCCACCGAACGGTTCGGGATGCCGTTCTTGGTCTGGCCGAACGCATCCTTGTTGGGATCGAGTATCACGCGCACCGCCACTCCACGCTTGGCGGCGGCCAGCAGCGCCTGGATCACGTTGCGCTCGGATAGATAGAACATCGCGATGTCGATGCCATCGCCGACGCGCGCGCCGCCGAAGTTGCGCACCAGGGCGGCGGCGATCTCGCCCTCGGTGAGGACCTGCACGCGCGCCGTGGTGTCGGGCGACGCGGCGGCGCTCGCCGGCACTTCCGGTGGCTGCCAGCCGCGGACCCAGCCGGCGTCGGCCGCCAGCGCGAGCTCGCTGTCGAGCAGCGGCGCGAGAGCGGCGCCGCCGACTTGCAGCGCGACGTTCGAATGCAGGCTGCTCGCATCGTGCGGATTCGCGGAGGTGACGATGCCGGTCATGCCACCCTTGCCATCGTCGCCGATGATCACCTTGCGATGATCGGCTTTGAAATTGAGCAGGCGCGCCCAGGCTCCGAACGAGACCCGGTCGGGGCCGGCATCGAGCGGATTCGGCAGGTTGGCATCGCCCGAGCCGTCGCCGGACCACCACTTCATGGTGAGGCGCCAGAAAGCCGAGTAGATAGGGTTGGAGTCGCGCAGGGCATCGAGGTCGGGCGTCACCACGTCGATGCCCGCGCCGCGCAGTGCCGCGAGGTCGCGCGACGGCAGTCCCCCGTACACATCGTTGATGGGGTCGGCGATCACCAGGATGTGAATCTGCGGCTGCGCACGCTTGCGCGCCAGCAGCGCGTCGCGCAGCTCGATGGACAGCTCGCGATGTGGCTTGGATCCGGCCGTGGCGCCGCGCTGGCCATTGAACAGGAAAAAATCGAGCACCAGGTACTCGCGCGCTTCGCCGACCAGAGCCAGCACCGCGTCGAAAATCTGCTGACGGACCACCGGCGCGCCGAACACGTCGGCGCTGGTCACGTCATTGAGGAAGCGAAGTTGCGAGAGCGGTGTGTCGACGATCGCGCCGCGTACGCTGACGCCGTTGGGCAGTGGTTTGAAGAGATTCCAGAGCGCGACCGTGAGCCAGAGCGCGAGAAAGCTGTAGGCAAACCTCCGTCCCAGGCGTCGCTTTGGTCGCAGCGCCGGTGGCGGGGGAGACGTATCGATCGGTGTGCCGTCAGGCTCTTCAGCCATTCAGCGATTCTAGCCGCTCCGACAGCTCCAGCCAGCGTGTCTCCAATTGCTCTACTTCGCGAATGAGAGCTGCGTGGCGTTCCGTGACCTTGCGCGCGTGCGCGGCGTCACGGGTGTAGTCGATGGCGGCGAGCTCTTTTTCCAGCCTGACGCGCTCCTGTCCTAGTTTGTCCAGGGATGTCTCGATGGTCTTGATCTCCTGGCGCTTCGGGGTGGAGTCCTTGCGCGCATCACCGTCCTTGCGCCGCTTCCCGCCGGTGTCGCCCTTGCTCTCGTTCTGGGCGCGAACTCTGGGAGCGGCGGGAGTGGAGGCGGAGCTGCCGCGCTTTTCGAGCCAGTTGGAATAGTCCTCGAGGTCGCCTTCGAAATCGGTGACCGCGCCGTCGGCCACCAGCCAGAACTGGTCGCAGACGCTGCGCAGCAGGCCGCGATCGTGCGACACGACGATGACCGCGCCGGCGAAATCCTGCAGTGCGGTGATCAGCGAATGGCGCATCTCGAAATCGAGGTGGTTGGTCGGC
>DASYKM010000220.1:0-14801 GCA_035995425.1 Steroidobacteraceae bacterium | reverse complement strand
GCAGAGGGAAGTCCTTGACTTGCCGGGCGACGGCCCTAGAATTTGCGCCCTCTCCAGGAAGCGGGAATAGCTCAGTTGGTAGAGCACGACCTTGCCAAGGTCGGGGTCGCGAGTTCGAGTCTCGTTTCCCGCTCCAAATTCTCCGGTCCTCACCGTTCAGGTCCGTGGCTAGGTGGCAGAATGGTTATGCAGCGGCCTGCAAAGCCGTCTATGCCGGTTCGATTCCGACCCTAGCCTCCAATCAGACCCATGCCCCGGTGGCGGAATTGGTAGACGCAACGGACTTAAAATCCGTCGGCCGCAAGGCCATCCCGGTTCGATTCCGGGCCGGGGCACCAGCTCAATCTTCACCCAAATGCTGACCGTACAGGGCATCCACCTTTGGCGCGGCGATCGCCATGTGCTGCGCGGTGTCGGCTTCGAGGGCGCGGCGGGAAAATGCGTGCTGCTCACGGGGAAGAACGGCGCCGGCAAAACCACGCTGATTCGCGCCATCGCCGGATTGCTCGATCCTGAAGAAGGGCAGGTGTTCTGGCGCGGCGTGCCGGCACGGCAATCGCGCGACGACTTTCACGCCGAGCTCGCCTATCTCGGGCATGAGCCGCCGCTCAAGGGCGATCTGTCGGCCCGCGAGAATCTGCGGTACTCCATCGGCATCCGCCGCGCGGTCACCCGTGCCGAGATCGATGCGGCGCTCACGCGCACCGGCGCCGTCGCATTTGCCGACCGCGCGGTGCGCACACTCTCCGCCGGCCAGAAACGCCGCGTGGCGCTGGCGGGCGTGTTGCTCAGCAATGCAGTGTTGTGGCTTCTGGACGAACCGACCACCAACCTCGATGCCGACGGGCAACAACTGGTGTGCGACCTGATCGGCGAGCACCTGGCGCGCGCGGGCCTCGCGGTCGCAGCCGTACATCATTCGCTGCCCCTGCCGCCCGAGCGCCTGGTTACGCTGGAGCTTGGCCAGTCGTGAAGGGCTGAACATGAAAACCCCCGCCCTGACAGCCGCGCGGCTCGTGGCCCTGCGTGACCTGCGTCTCGCTTTCCGGAAACCTTCCCAGGTCATCCAGCCACTCATGTTCTTCATGATCGTCGCAACGCTGTTCCCGCTGACATTAACCCCGGAAATGTCGCGGCTGCGAGACGCCGCGCCGGGTGTCTTGTGGATCGGCGCGTTGCTATCCTCGCTTCTGGCGCTCGAGTTCCTTTTCCGCGATGACGCCGTAGATGGAACGCTCGAGCAGTTCGCCCTATCGGGACAGTCGCTGACATGGATGTTGTTCGCGAAGACCTGCACGCACTGGCTGTTGACCGGACTGCCGCTGGCGCTCTCGGCGCCGGTCGCGGCGGCCGCGCTCGGTGTATCGACGGGGGCGATGGGTGGGGTGGTCGCCTCACTGCTGCTCGGCAGCTTTGCCATGAGCCTGGTGGGCGCGATTGGCGCCGGGCTCACGCTCGGGGCGCGGCGCGGTGGTGTGTTGCTGTCGCTGTTGACGTTGCCGCTGGCCGTGCCCATCCTGATTTTTGGCGCGCGGGCGACGCAGCTCGCCATCAGCGGCGGCGACATCGCTCCGCCCATGTATTTGTTAGGCGCGATCGCCGTGCTGGGATTGACGCTTGCCCCTTTGGCCGCAGCCGCTGCGGTGCGTATCGGATTGGAGTAGGAGCCTGATGGCCACCTGGACCTGGTTTCATCGCCTGGCATCGCCGCCGCACGTGTATGCGTTCGCGCGGCGCTGGACGCCATGGTTCGGTGGTTTCGCCGCGCTGGCGATGATCATTGCGCTCTATGGCGGGCTGGTGCTCGCGCCCGAGGATTACCAGCAGCACGATGCGTTCCGCATGGTGTACGTGCACGCACCCACCGCCTGGCTGTCACTCATGATCTACACCACCATGGCGGTTGCCGCCGCCGTGGGCCTCATCTGGCGCATGAAAGTGGCGCACGCCGCCGCCGCCGCATGCGCGCCGATCGGTGCGTGGTTCACGGTGGGCGCGCTCGGCACGGGCATGCTCTGGGGCAAGCCGATGTGGGGCGCGTACTGGGTCTGGGACCCGCGGCTCACCTCCGAGCTGGTGCTGCTGTTCCTGTACTTTGGGTACATGGGTCTGCGGGCCGGCATCGAAGATCCGGTGAAGGCGGACAAGGCGAGCGCCATGCTCGCCGTGGTCGGCGTCATCAATGTGCCCATCATCAAGTTCTCGGTGGAGTGGTGGAACTCGCTGCACCAGACCGCGACGGTCATGCAGCTCGGCAAACCGAAGATGAACGGCGACATGTTGTGGCCGTTGCTGCTCATGCTGTTGGGCTTCCTGCTGTACTTCATCACCGTGCTGCTGATCCGTCTGCGTGCCGAGCTGCTGCGCCGTGAGCGCAATGCCAGCTGGGTGCGCGAGGTGCTGACATGAGCGAATTTTTCGCGATGGGTGGCTACGGCAAATATCTGTGGCCGGCGTTCGCGCTCGGCTTTGGCATCGTGGTGCTCAACCTGTTTCTCGCGCTGAGCTCGCTCGCCGCCGCGAAGCAGGAAGCTCGCCGGCGCGTGGAGACCTCGCAGTGACACCACGGCGGCAACGGATGCTCATGGTCGCAGGCATCGTCGCCGGCGTCAGCGCGGCGGCGTGGCTCGGCCTGCGCGCCTTCGAAGCCAACGTGATGCTCTATTACGATCCGACCGCCATTGCCGCGAAGAAACCGCCCGAGGGCGAGCGCTTCCGCCTGGGCGGCATGGTGGAGAAAGGCAGCGTGCGGAAAACGTCGGGCACGCTCGACATTCATTTCCTGGTCACCGACTACAAACACACGGTGGCGGTGAAGTATTCCGGCATCCTGCCGGACCTGTTCCGCGAGGGGCAGGGCGTGGTCGCGCACGGGCGCATGCAGTCGGGCACTTTCGTCGCCGACGAAATTCTCGCCAAACACGACGAGAAATACATGCCGCCGGAAGTTGCCGAGTCGTTGAAGAACAATCCGCCGCCGCCAAACGTGGCTGGCGCAAACGAGGGGGGTACCTAGATGATTCCCGAACTCGGACAATTCGCGCTCATTCTGGCGCTGGTGCTTGCCGGTGCGCAGGCGTTCTTTGGCATCGCCGGCGCCGCGCGCGGCGATCTGCGCTGGCAGGCCGTGGTGCGGCCGGCGGTTGCCGGTCAGTTCGTACTGGTCAGCACCGCCATCGGCGCGTTGGTGCATGCCTTCGTCACCTTCGACTTCTCGGTGTTGTACGTCGCCAGCAATTCGAACTCCGCGCTGCCCACGTTCTATCGAGTCGCCGCGCTCTGGGGCGCGCACGAAGGCTCGCTGCTGCTGTGGGCCTGGATACTCGCGGCGTGGACGCTGGCCGTCGCCTTCGCCAGCCGCAAACTACCGGTGAGTTTCGCGAGCCGGGTCATGGGCGTGCTCGGCTTCGTGAGCTTCGGCTTCCTGCTGTTCACCGTGTGGACGTCAAATCCGTTCGAGCGAATCTTTCCGATACCGGCCGACGGGCGCGATCTCAATCCGGTGCTGCAGGACCCGGCGCTCGCCATCCATCCGCCGCTGCTTTACACGGGCTACGTGGGCTTTGCCGTCGCTTTCGCGTTCGCCTGCGCCGCCATGCTCGAAGGCAAGCTGGATCAGACCTGGGCGCGCTGGACGCGGCCCTGGACCACGATGGCCTGGTCGTTTCTTTCGGTGGGAATCGCGCTCGGCAGCTGGTGGGCATACTACGAGCTCGGCTGGGGCGGCTACTGGTTCTGGGATCCGGTGGAAAACGCGTCGTTCATGCCGTGGCTGGTCGGCACGGCGCTCATACACTCGCTGGCGGCCACCGAAAAGCGCGGCGTGTTCAAGAGCTGGACCCTGCTGCTGGCGATCCTGGCGTTTTCACTGAGTTTGTTAGGCACGTTCCTGGTTCGCTCCGGCGTGCTCACCTCGGTGCATTCGTTCGCGGCGGATCCGACGCGCGGCCTGTTCATCCTCGGATTCCTCATCATCGTGATCGGTGGAGCGCTGACGCTGTACGCGTGGCGTGCGCCCTTGCTGAAATCACCGGCGGGCTTCGAACCGACGGCGCGCGAAGCGTTTCTGCTCTACAACAACATTTTCCTGGTCGTGGCCGCCGCCATGGTGCTGGTCGGCACGCTGGCGCCGCTCATCGCCGACTTCCTGCGCATGCAGCCCATTTCCGTGGGATCGCCGTACTTCGACATGCTGTTTCCGATTCTCATGTTGCCGCTGGTGGCGTTCGTGGCCATCGGCATCCATGCCTCGTGGAAACGCGGGCAGCTCGGCAATGCCCGTCTGCGCATCGTGCTGGGATTCGGCGCGGCGCTGCTGCTCGGCCTGGCCATGGTGTATGTCGGCTACGGACCCGGCAAATGGCTCACGCCATTCGGCGTGGTGCTCGGCATCTGGATCATCCTGTCCTCGCTGTTCGACCCCATCGATCGGCTGCGCCGCCGGCTCACGCTGCCGCGCGCCATCATCGGCATGACCATCGCGCACATCGGCCTCGGGGTGTGCGTGCTCGCCATCTCGACGGTCGAGTCGTACACCGTCGAGCGTGACGCCGCCATCGCGCCGGGTGAGACCCTGGCGCTCGGCCGCTATGGCTATCGTTTCGACAGCATCAAGGACATGGAAGGCCCTAACTACAACGGCGTACGGGCCGAGGTCACCGTGTTGCGTGACGGCGTACCGGTCGCGGTGCTGCACCCGGAGCGGCGCAACTACTGGGTGCAACGCTCGCAACTGACCGAGGCCGGCATCGCCAGCCGGTGGAACACCGACATGTTCGTCGCGGTGCGTGAATATTCCGGCGAGGGACGCTGGAGCGTGCGCGTGCAGATGCGGCCGCTCATCGACTGGGTCTGGCTGGCGGCTGGAATGATGGCGCTCGGTGGCGTGCTCGCCGCGACCGATCGGCGCTATCGCTCGCGCGCCGCGGCCGAAGTGCCGGCGCTCGATGGGACGAGGGCGGAAGCGACGTGAGCCGATTCCTGATTCCCGGCGCGGTGTTCCTGATCCTTGCCGGCGTGCTGTACATCGGCGTGGTGCACTCGCCCAACAAGAGCACCATGCAGTCGGCGTTGTTAGGCAAGCAGGTGCCGGCTTTCAGTCTGCCGGTACTCGGTGGTGGCGAAGCGCGCCTGACCAACGCCCAGCTTGCCGGACGCCCCTGGGTGCTCAACGTCTGGGGAACCTGGTGCGAGGCGTGCCGTGAGGAACACAAGATGTTGCTCACCATCGCGGGACGCAACCAGGTGCCGCTGATAGGACTCGCCTGGAAAGACCAGGATGATGCGGTGAACGAGTGGCTCACCCAGCTCGGCAATCCTTATTCCGTCGTTGCCGTGGATCGCGACGGGCGCGCGGCAATAGACTTCGGCGTGTATGGCGCGCCGGAAACCTTTTTCATCGACGCCAATGGCCGCGTGCAGTACCGCCACGTCGGCGCCATGACCGCGGAAGTGTGGACGCGCGAATTCGTCTCGCGGTTGCCCAAGGGAGGATTTCCTTGAAGCCGCGCCGACTGTTCGCGACGCTCCTGCTGGCCGGGATGTCGCTGGGCGTGTGCCTCGGCGCGATCGATATCGACGCCATGCCGACGGTTGCGCTTCAGCAGCGTTACGACGCGCTCATACACGAGCTGCGCTGCATGCAGTGCCAGTACCAGAGCATCGCCGATTCGCCGGTGGGCCTGGCGGCGGACCTGCGCCGCGATGTCCGTGAGCAGCTCATTGCCGGCAAGACCGACGCCGAAATCCGCGGCTCCATGGTCGCGCGCTACGGCGACGTCATCCTGTTTCGGCCGCCGTTTCAGCGCTCCACCGCGTGGGTGTGGCTCGCGCCGTTCTTGTTGTTGCTGGTCGGCGTGTTCGCGGCGGTGCGCATCGTGCGCAAGCGCGCGGCGCTCGTGGCCGGCGATGACAGCGTGATCGACGCGGACGACGCTTCGCGATGATGCTGGCCTTCGTATTGATCGCCGGATCGCTGGCCGCCGGAGCGGCGGTGCTGTTGTTGCTGCCGCTCATGCGCCGGCGCGCCGACGCCCGTCCGGCAGCCGGGCTTGCCGCCGGCGGAGTGCTGTGCGCATTGTTGTTAGGCGGCGCCGGGCTGTATGCCGCATTCAGCAACTACAGCTGGGTGGACGCGCCCGCGGTGGCGGATACGCCCGCCGCCATGGCCGCCAAGCTCGCCCAACGCCTGGCCGCGCAGCCCGACAATCTCGACGGCTGGCTCATGTTGGGGCGAACCTACGCCACGCTCGAGCAGTTCCCGCTGGCGGCTCGCGCCTATCAACGAGCCGACCGCATTGCCAACGGGCAGAACGTCGAGGCCCTCATCGGCATCGCCGAATCCCTGCTGGCACAGGATTTCGAGCAACTGCGCGGCGGCGCGGGACGCCTGTTCGAGCGCGCGCTGATGCTCGAGCCCAACAATCCGAAGGCCTTGCTCTACAGCGCGTTCGCCGCGCTGAGCCGCGGCGAATCGGCGAGTGCGCACGAGCGAATGACGCGCATGCTGACGCTCAATCCGCCGCCGCAGATCCGCGCCATCATCGAGAGGCAGCTGCAAGCGATGGATGGCGCGCCGACCGCACCTGCCGCACCGACCACGGACGACGCGAAGGTCGCAGTGCACGTGTCGCTCGCGCCCGCACTGGCGAGCAAGGTACCGGCCGGGGCATTGCTGTTCGTGGCGGCGCGCGATCCGAAGCAGCCAGGCCCGCCGTTCGCCGCCAAACGCCTGCCGGCGGTGTTTCCCGTCGACGTCGAGTTGTCAGCCGCCGATGCCATGCTCGAATCGCGCCGCATCGCCGCGGGACAGCAACTCGAGATCGTGGCGCGCGTGGCGCTCGGCGGAAAGCCAACCGCCACGAGCGGCGACCCCTTCGGACAAGTTAGCTATCATGTGGGCAAAGACGGACGACTGAATATCGTCATCGATCGACTCGCTCCTTAGGAAAACATGCCCATGCAGGCCAAGCATTCGCTCGAGTTCGCGCGCGCGCCGGCCGTCTGGTCGATGTATCCGAAGATCATGGTCTCGCGCAAGCCGACGCTGGTCCCTGCGGGCGGCGAAGTGCCGCGCATCGAAGCGCGGCTCTCGAAGGTGTCCATCGATCGCAGACATCTCGCGCAGTATTCGCAGATCTGCGGCGCCTCGGCCGGAGCCACGCTGCCGATTGCCTATCCACACATCCTGGCCACGCCGCTGCACCTGGCGGTGCTGGGTGCCGAAGCCTTCCCGGTGAAGTTGTTCGGCCTGGTGCACGTGCAGAATCGCATCGCGATGCGCGAGCCCTTGTCGGCCGAAGAACCGGCGGAGATCCGTTGCTGGATCGAAGGTCACCGCGACACCGAGCGCGGCCAGGAATTCGATCTGCACACCGAATACGTGGTGGGCGGAGAGCCGCGCTGGGACGAAACCTGCACATTCCTCGCGCGCAAGCGTCCACCAGCCGGCGCGGCCAAGGCCGCCACGATCGCGCGCAGCCCGGATGCAAGTCCCGACGGCGTGGCGATCAAGTCGAGCAGCTTTCGCGCACCCGCCGGCCTCGGGCGGCGCTATGGATTCATCTCCGGCGACGTGAACCCGATTCACATGAGCGATCTCACCGCGCGCGCCTTCGGCTTTCCCAAGGCGATCGCGCACGGCATGTGGTCGCTCGGGCGGCTCGCCTCGGATTTCGAGGCCGCGCAGTTCGACGGCGGCTGCGAGCTCAACGTGAGCTTTAAACTACCCATCTTCCTGCCCGCCTGGCTGATGCTGCAGCGCTGGGACATCGAAAATGGCGCGGCGTTCGCATTGCGCGATGCGCAGGGCGAGAAGCCGCATCTGACGGGAACACTGAAATCCCTACGATGAGGCCGGTGCCGGTCGGCCGGGAAGAGCGGCGCGCGTTGCTCATGGCGGCCGCGGGCTTCTTCTGCCTGATGTGCGGCTATTACATGCTGCGTCCGATCCGCGAGGCTTTGGCGCTCGAAGTCGGCGTCCAATACAACTCCATCCTGTTCTCGGTCGTGCTCGCGTGCTCGGCCGCGCTGTTGCCCATCTACTGGTGGTTGGTCGGCCGCACCCCGCGCGGCCGGCTGCTGTGGTTCGTCACGGTTCCATTCGCGCTCGTCTTTGCGTCGCTGGCGCTCGGCTTCGTGTGGTATCCGCGCGATCGCACGCTGGCTTTCGTCTATTTCGTCGCCCTGACCTCCGCCAATCTCTATTTGATCTCGGTTTTCTGGAGCGCGATGGCGGACGTGTGGCGTCCGCAGCTCGCGAAGCGCTTCTACGGTTACATTGCCGCCGGCGGCAGTGCCGGTGCCTTGCTGGGCCCGTTCATCGTCACGACGCTGGTGCGCAAGACCGGCCCGACTCCGCTGATCTTCACGGCCTGCGCTTTCATTCTCGTGACGGCCGCGCTGGTCTCGGCGGCGCGCTGGGCGCTGCGTAGCGCGGCGGACGGGCACGCCGTGCCCGACGCGGCGATTCCGGTCGGCGGCCGCGCCATCGACGACCTCGGACGACTGGTCCGCACCCCCTATCTACTGGGCATCGCCGGGGTGATCATCGCCGGGCAGACCATCGGCGCGTTCATGTACAACGAGCAGGGCAAATACGTGTCGGCCGCGTATTCGGCGGTTGGCGACCGCGCCGCCATCTTCGCCAACATGGAAATTGCGGTAAACCTGCTGTCGCTGTTCTTCCAGGCCGTCGTCGTCACCTGGCTCACGCGCCGCGGCAGCGTTGCCCTGAGCTTGTCGGCCATGCCCGCGCTGATTGGCGCCAGCTTCATCGTGATGGCCATTTTTCCGCTCGGCAGCGTGCTGCTGGTGACGCAGGTGCTGCGCCGCGCCGCCGACTACGGCCTGGGCAAGCCACCGCGCGAAATGTTGTTCACGGTGTTGAACCCGGAGAGCAAGTTCAAGAGCAAGAGCCTGATCGACACGGTCCTGCAGCGCGGCGCCGATTCCGCGGCGCAATGGCTGTACGTGCTGATCGCGGGCATCGGGCTGGTGGGTATCGCGTGGTTCTGCGCCGCCCTGTGCGTGATCCTTCTCGCGGCGACCCGGACACTGGGGCGCGCATTCGACTCGCGGCAGCGCGCGGACAGTCCGGGCGCGAGCGCGCCGTGAGCCAGCCCACGCCCGGTTCGTCGCTGCCCGCGCAGCGCTTCGACGCCGCGGGGTCGCCGCACGTCGACCTGCGCGCGGTGTTCAAACTGGCGGCGCCGCTCATGGCCACCAACGCCGTGCAGGCGCTGCTCAATCTCACCGACCTGTGGTTCATCGGGCGGCTGTCCACGGACGCCGTGGCGGCCATGGGAGCTATCTACTGGATGCTCACCTGCGCCATTCTCTTGTTTGGCGGCGTGGGGCTCGCCGTACAGACCTTCGTCGCCCAGGCCCATGGCAGCCGGCGCGGCGCCCGCGCTTCGCGCGCGCTGTGGAATGCGTTGTGGGCGTCGCTCGCCATGGTGCCGGTGTTCCTCGCCCTCGCTTTCGCCGGACCGCTGTTGCTGCATCCGTTCGGCCTCGATCCGCAGGTCGAGATGCTGGCGCTCGAATACTGGATGCCGCGCATGGGCGGTGCGTTCATCGGTTCGATGGGCTGGGCGGCGATGGGTTTCTTCAACGGCATCTCCGCGATCCGCTTCACCATGGCCGTGGTCGTCACGACCACGATCGCCAACGCGATCCTGAACCAGCTCTTCATGTTCGAGCTCGGCATGGGAATGAAGGGTTCGGCCTGGGCGACGAACGTGGCGCAGATCATCGGCGTGATGCTGGCGATGGCCTTGTTCCTGCGCGGCGATATCGGCCGCCGCTATCGCGCGAAGCTCACGTGGCGTCCAAGCTGGCCCGTGATCCGCGCGCAGCTGATGGTCGGCCTGCCGATCGGCGTGATGTACGGCGCCGACGTGCTCGGGCTCGCGATGTCGCAGATGATGATCGCGCAAACGGGTCCTACCGGTGCCGCTGCCACACAGATCGTCATGGCGCTCACCTCGATGGCCTACATGCCGACCATCGGCATCGCGCTCGCCGGCACGACGCTGGTCGGCCAGTCCATCGGAGCCGGAAGCCGCGCATGGGCCAATCGCCTCGGCAACGTGGTCATCGCCATGTGCGCGGCGCTGATGGCGATGGTCGCGGTCCTGCTGCTCGTGGTCGGTCCATGGGTGTTGCCGCTGTTCGTCAGTGGTGGCGGAGCGTCCGCGGCCGACGTCGTCGCGCTCGGCCTCACGCTGCTGTGGCCGGCGGCGGCGTACCAGATCTTCGATGGTCTGTACTGCGGTTCCGGCTTTTGCCTGCGCGGAGCCGGCGACACGCGCGTGCCGGCGCTGACCGCGCTGTGCCTGTCGTGGTTCCTGTTCGTGCCCCTGGCGCACACCCTGATCTTCGCGCCCGGCCAAGGCTGGATAGATGGCCTGCCACAGTATGGGCTCGGTGCCAAGGGCGGGTGGCTCGCCCTGATGATTTACTGCACGTTGTTAGGCTGCGGCATGTTCTGGCGTTGGCGCCACGGCGCCTGGCGACTGATGCGCTTGTGATTTCGCAGGTCTTGCCTGATCGACGCGGAAGAGAAGCCGTGCCTATGATCGGACCATGACGGCGATCCGCTACAAGGTCGAGAAGGGCATCGCGTGGCTGGCGATGAGCAATCCTCCGCTCAACGCGTTGTCGCATGCGTTGCGCGGCGGAATCGTGGCCGCGCTCGACCGCGCCCTGGCCGATGTGAAAGTTCGCGCGGTGGTGCTCATCGGCAATGAGCGTGCATTCTCGAGCGGTGCCGACATCAAGGAATTCGCCGGCGGCGCGTTTTATGCCGCGCCTTCCCTGCCGGCGGTGGTGGACATCGTCGAAGCGTCTTCAAAGCCGGTCATCGCCGCCATCCGCGGCGCCTGCATGGGTGGCGGCCTGGAGTTGGCGCTCGGCTGTCACTATCGCGTGGCCCTGGCCGACGCGAAGATCGCATTCCCCGAAGTAAAACTCGGACTCATTCCCGGCGCCGGCGGCACGCAGCGCTTCCCGCGGCTGGTAGGTCTCGAAGCCGCGGTCAACATGATCGTCTCGGGGGCGAACGTGCCGGCTTCCATGTTCAACGGTACCGCGCTGTTTGACGTGATCGCCAAGGACTCTCTCGAGAACGCCGCGCGCGACTTCGCCGCAGCCTTGATCAAGGAAGGAAAACCGATCCGCCGCGTACGGGATCTCCCCTGCAAGCATCCCCAGGCGGAAGCCTTTCTGCAGTTCGCGAAAACCAGTGTGGCCGCGGTATCGCGCGGCCTGACGGCGCCCACGCGCGCACTCGAGGCGGTCGGCGCTGCGGTTGCGCAGAAGTTCGAGGCCGGATTTTCCACCGAGCAGCAGTTGTTCAGCGCACTCATGGCGAGCGAGGAATCGAAATCGTTGCGCCACGCATTCTTCGCCGAACGCGCGGCATCGAAAGTCGCCGGGCTCGGTGAAAAGACGCGGCAGCGGAAGATCGCTTCGGTGGCCGTCGTCGGCGCCGGAACCATGGGCGGCGGCATCGCCATGAGTTTCGCCAACGCCGGTATTCCGGTCACCGTGCTCGAGGCGAAACAGGAAGCGCTCGACCGCGGGATTGCCGGCATCCGCAAGCAATACGAAGGCGCCGTGGCCAAGGGCAGGATGAAGCCCGAAGAGGCCGAGAAGCGCGGCAAGCTGATTACGCCTTCGCTCGATTACGCCGCGGCGGCGAACGCGGACCTGGTCATCGAAGCGGTGTTCGAAGATCTCGACGTGAAAAAGTCGGTGTTCCGCGCGCTGGACGCCGTCATGAAACGCGGGGCGATCCTCGCCACCAATACTTCGACGCTCGATGTGAACCGGATCGCCGCGTTCACGAAGCGTCCGGGTGACGTGCTGGGAATGCACTTCTTCAGTCCCGCCAACGTCATGAAGCTGCTCGAAGTGGTTCGGGCGAAGAAGACGCGCCCGGACGCGCTCGCCACGGTCATGGCGCTGGCGCGCCGCATCGGCAAGACCGCCGTGGTCTCCGGCGTGTGCGACGGCTTCATCGGCAACCGCATGATCGACAAATACTCGCAGCAGGCTTTGTTGCTGCTGGAAGAGGGAGCGTCGCCACGACAGGTGGATGCCGCCATCGAGAAGTTCGGTTTCGCGATGGGCCCATTCCGCATGTCCGACCTCGCCGGCAATGACATCAGCTGGCACATTCGCAAGCGGCACTACGACGAGCATCCGCGCCTGCGCAAGATGCGCATCGCCGACCGCGTCTGCGAGCTCGGTCGCTTCGGGCAGAAGACCGGCCTCGGCTGGTATCGCTATGAGACGGGCCGCCGCGACGCCATTCCAGATCCCGTCATCGACAAGATCATTGCCGAAGAGCGCAAGGCGTTGAAGATCGAACCGCGCAAGATCGCCGATGCCGAGATCGTCGACCGCCTTTTGTATGCGCTGGTCAACGAGGGCGCGCATATTCTGGAGCAAGGCATCGCGGCGCGGGCTTCCGACATCGACGTGGTCTATCTCGCCGGCTATGGATTCCCCGTGCAGCGAGGCGGCCCGATGTTCTACGCCAGCCGCGTGGGCCTTCCGCTGGTGGCGCGCCGCATGAAAGAGTTCGCCACCAACAAACATGCGGAACCTGTGTTCTGGAAACCCGCCAGGCTCATCACGCAGCTCGCGGCGGCCGGGAAAACCTTCGAAGATGCGCCGGTGAAGGGGAAGCGCCGTGGTTGATGCCGTCATCGTTTCCACCGCGCGCACCGCGCTCGCCAAGTCCTGGCGCGGCGCATTCAACCTCACGCACGGCGCGACGCTCGGCGCGCACGTGGTCCGACATGCGATCGACCGCGCCGGGGTCGAACCCGCCGCGGTCGAAGATGTGCTCATGGGCTGTGCCAACCCCGAAGGCGCCACCGGGTTCAACATCGCCCGGCAAATCGCCTTGCGCGCCGGATGCCCGGTCACCACTTCCGGCATGACGGTGAATCGCTATTGCTCGTCCGGTCTGCAGACGATTGCGCTCGCCGCGCAACGCATCATCGCGGGCGAGGGCGATCTGTACGTCGCCGGCGGGGTCGAGTCGATCTCCTGTGTGCAGAACGAACACCTCAATACCTTCATGGCCAAGGAATCCTGGCTCGAGCAACACAAGCCGGAAATCTACTGGACCATGTTGCAGACGGCCGAGACGGTGGCGAGCCGCTACAAGATTCCGCGCGAAGCGCAGGATCGCTACGGCGTGCAAAGCCAGCAACGCGCCGCCGCCGCCCAGATTGCCGGCAGGTTCACCGACGAAATCGTGCCCATCGAGGTGGTCATGGGCGCCGTGGACAAGGATTCACGGCTGTCGACGCGCAAGGTCACGATCGCCGCGGACGAAGGGGTCCGTCCGGATACTAACTACGAGGCGGTGGCGAAGATTCGTGCTGCCTCGCCGGGCGGCATGATCGCCGCCGGCAACGCCAGCCAGTTCTCCGACGGAGCTTCCGCTTGCGTGGTCATGAGCGCCACGCGCGCCGAGAAGCTTTCGCTGAAACCGCTGGGTGTGTTCCGCGGGTTTGCCGTGGCTGGCTGCGAGCCCGACGAAATGGGCATCGGCCCGGTATTCGCCATTCCAAAGCTGCTCGAGCGTGCCGGCAAGAAAGTCTCCGACATCGACCTGTGGGAGCTCAACGAGGCCTTCGCGGTGCAGGTGCTCTATTGCGCCGATCGTCTCGGCATTCCGAACGATCGCCTCAATGTGAATGGCGGCGCCATCGCGGTCGGACACCCCTATGGCATGACCGGCGCGCGGCTCGTGGGCCATGCCCTCATCGAGGGCAAGCGTCGCGGCGCCAAGCTCGCGGTCGTCACCATGTGCATCGGCGGCGGAATGGGAGCTGCCGGCCTCTTCGAAGTACTTTGAAGGAGTTGCCGTGCTCAAGAACCTGATCGCGATGATCGTGGCCGTGGCCGTCGGCGCGGTTGGCTATTCGTGGTGGACGAAAAAGGACGCCGAGGAAAGTCCGATCAACGTCATGGTCACCCAGATGCGTACTCGCGCCATCATCCAGCACGAACGCACCGTGACCGTCTGGTACAAGGCGTGTCCGGAGGTGGCCGGCATCAACCCGCAGGTCATGGTGATCTGGCCGGCCAAGCTCAACTACGAGCTCGACCTCGCGGACACCAAGCTCACCTTGAGCGCCGACGGCGTCCTGCATGCACAGACCCCGCCGATTCGCGGCGACGATCCTTCGGTGCCCTCCGAGGTCGGCGAATACATGGCCCAGACCTCGTTCTGGACGCTCGAAAGCGAACAGGCGATCGTCATGCGCGAGATGCAGAAGGCGACTCCGCTCGCGCGGCATCTCACCGCCTATTTTCTCCGCAATGACGCGGGCTTGGCCGATCACTTCAAGGAAGAGCTGGAGACTTATCTGCGGGGCATCGCCGGGGCACTGGGCGTTCGCGTCACCAAGATCGAGATCGACATTCCCACCGTCGAGGTCGCGATCCCGCCGCGCCCCGATCTCACCTTGTGCGAAGGCTCCGTGGCGCTCGCCAACGGTTTTGGATTCGCACGCCGCCAGGAAGACGGAACCATTGTCGGCATCTATCCGAAGAAGGCCGCGGTAAAAGCGCTGACTCCGTAAATCCAGGTCCGAAAAGATGCCCGCGCGGCGTTATGATCGCGGGCCCCATTTTTTTCGTCACTCAACGGAGATCCTTCCATGGAAGCTGTCGATGTGCGTGGCCGATTCGTCTGGCACCAGCTGATGACGCGCGATGTGCCGGGCGCAAAAAAGTTCTACTCAAAACTCACGGGATGGAAAACGCTGCCCTGG
>DASYKM010000219.1:0-25306 GCA_035995425.1 Steroidobacteraceae bacterium | reverse complement strand
TCGGCGGCGTTCGCGCGCAGCCGGTTGAAATCGAACACCAGGAAGTGATCCGTGAACCGGGAGTCGTTGTGCCCCGACATCAGGTCGAAATAGCCGCCCATGTTGTCGCCGAACCAGATGCTGTCGTCGTAGTCGCCCGTCGTGCCGAGGCCGCCCCAGTTGTTCTGCTGCATGACAGCGGCGGCAGTGCGGTTCTCCACTTCAGTTGCCGACACGCCGAAATCCAGCCCTGCATTGTCCTGGAACTCAAAGCGTCCTTTTGCCTGGATCTGCTGGACCTCGGACCGGTTGAAGCTGCTCTGGAATACCGAACCGGTGACCAGCGCGTCGGCCGGCTCGACTTCGGTGTGACCCGGAGACAACGCAACGTTCAACACCGGAAAGTCACCGGTGTAATCCACGGTGGTCGTGCCGCGGATGAAGGCCGCGACGCCGAGCACGCCAGCGGACCCGAAGGGGCTGTCGGGCTTCGATTCGGCGATGGAGTCGTGAACGTCGAGCTCGAGATTCAGTTTGTCGCTGACTTGCCAGGCAACGTTGAACCCAAGCGAATTGTTCTCGTTCTTCGTGCCAAGGCTCATGCCACCCATGGACAGATCGGAACCGTTCAATGTTTCGGAGTAGACGTCCGGACCAACGACGGGTCCATCGGTCCACGAACTGGTGCCCGGCCCCCAGTTGAACCACACCGACAACTCGCTGCGCTGTGTCTGCACCTTGTTCTCGGCATAGGTGTAGTCGAGCGTCGTCTTCACGCTGTCAGTCGGCGCGAACTGCAGCACCAACTGGCCGTTGAGACGCTTCCGTTGCACGCCGTTGACGCTCAGCCCGAAATTCTGCGGCCGGCCATAGATATCGGCCACCGTCGGCGGATTCTCGATGGTGTAGCCGGGATAGTTAGGGTCGCCGGGACGCGGCAATCGCGCGCCATTGGTGATGTCGGCTCCGCTCAAGGTCTTCCAGCCGTTTGCCGTGGCGGCCTGGCTGAATCCCGAGTCGCGCTCCTGGTAGCTGGCGCTGGCGCCTATGCCGAACCGGTCGTCGGCAAAAGTGTTGCTGAAGATGGCCGACACTTCAGGCGTGACCTCGCTGCCGTCATAGTTGCTCGGCAGGTTGGTCGCGGACGGATCGTAGACGCCTTTGACGCCAAAGTTGGCAACGAAGCCGGGCTTGTCGAGCGGACGCGCGGTCTTGATGTTCACCGCTGCGCCGATACCACCGGTAGGCGTCTCGGCGCGGGCGGTCTTGAATACTTCGATCGCCGATACGGCTTCAGAGGCGAGATTGGAGAAATCATAGGCGCGCGAGTTCGTCGTGCCGCCGCCGCCCGGGCCAAGATTCGATGCCGGCATCTGGCGTCCGTTGAGCAGAACCAGGTTGAAGTCGGGGCCGACACCGCGGACCGTGATCTGCTGGCCCTCGCCGCTCGCGGTGCGGTTGATGGATACGCCGCTGATGCGTTGCAGCGATTCCGCGAGATTGGTATCCGGGAATTTACCGATGTCTTCCGCGACGATTCCGTCGACGACGCCCTGGGCCGCGCGCTTGAGATTCATCGATGATTCGAGTGACGCGCGAATACCAGTGACAACGATTTCGTCGACCTCCTCCGGCGACTTGATTGCCTCCTGCGCAACAGCGGGTATCAGAATAGTTGATCCGAGGATCAACGATATCGCCTGCGCAACAGGCGTACGTTTGAGTGCGTTCGTCTTGTTCATATGCCCCCACAGTAAGAATTGTGTAAGCGTCGAAACAAATAAATGTAAGCGCTTACAATTTTTACGTTAGCATTCACCCGGTGCTCCGGCAAGCAATCAAAACCTGACAAACTCATGTCCTGCATGTCGTTTTTCATGTCTCAAATTTCGACTTTCATTAGTCGTTCGTTTTCAGCCCTCCGGTTCGCCGTGATAGCGGTAACCGCGGCACTTTTCTCGTCGGCTTGCGGAGGCGAAGACCCTGGCAGTCCCCCTGTCTCCTCCCCTTTGCCTCCGCAGCCGGCGGGTCCTGGTCAGCCCGCGATTACCGAAACTGGCGGAATCCCCAGCGGTTATCGCGTGGTCTGGTCGGACGAATTCGAGTTGGCGGGTCTGCCCGACTCCACCAGGTGGAGCTACGACGTCGAGCGCAACGCAGCAGGCTGGTACAACAACGAGCTGCAGTACTACGGCAACGCTCGGCTCGAGAATTCGCGCGTCGAGAACGGCATGCTGGTGATCACCGCGCGGCGTGAAGATCTATCTACCGCCGGTCTTCCCGACTGGAGCGGCCAGCGCTATTCGTCGGCTCGTCTCATCACGCGCGACAAGGCGGCCTGGACCTACGGGTTCATCGAAGTCCGCGCCCGGCTACCCTGCGGCGTCGGCACCTGGCCCGCCATCTGGATGCTGTCGACACCGCCGCAGACGCGTTGGCCGGATGACGGCGAGATCGACATCATGGAACACGTGGGATTCGACGCGGGCGTGGTGCATGGCACCGTGCACACCGGCGCGTACAACCACACGCGCGGCAACCAGCGCAGCGCGACCACCAACATCGCCGACGCCTGTGCCGAATTCCATCGTTACCAGATGACCTGGACGGCGAGCCGCATCACCATCGGTGTCGACGACCGCAACTACTATCAGTATTCGAACGACCACTCCGACAACTCCGAGTGGCCGTTCGACAGCCCGCAGTTCCTGATCCTCAACGTCGCGGTGGGCGGCGACTGGGGCGGCCAGATGGGCGTCAACGACGCCATCTTTCCGGTGCGCATGGAAGTCGACTACGTGCGCGTCTACCAGTAGGCATCTTCAAAACTTCAGGCGGCTCGCGAAGAACGGCAGCACCCGCGTGTACACGCGGCCGTCGTCGTTCCAGTACTTGTCCCACGGCAGACCGCCAAATTCCTCGGCGAAGTGTTCGATGCCGAGCTCGTCGAGCTTGCGCGTGAACGCCTGGTTGGCATACACGTGATCCTGATTGGGGTCGTAGCGCCCCCAGTCGAACTCGATGCCGCGCAGGGCGCGAACCTTGTCGACGTTGTCCGCCGCGATTCTCTCCAGCATGAAACGCGACTTCAGCAGTTGAGAGTTCGCCACGTTGAGTTTCGGCTGGCCGTCGACGAGGTCGACGATGAAGTCGCAATAGAACGGCGGACGATCCGGATTTGGCAGGAATGTCTGCGACATGGCGACGAACACCGGCGTATAGGGATCGCCCGCAAGATCCGCGAAGCTCTTCGCCGTATACACCTTGTTCCAGTCCGGTCGCATCGCCATCGGGATGAGGCCCGGCCCGGTGCCCACCGGATGCATCGCGTACACCACGCCGAACACGTCGGGATGAAGGAACGCGTAAAGCAATGCGCCGTACCCTCCCATGAAGTCGCCCATGATGGCGCGGCTTTCCACGCGCGCCAGGGTGCGGTAGTTCGAATCGATGAAAGGAATGACCTCCTGGATCGTGTAGTCCTCCCAGCGTCCATTGGTCGGGGAATTCGCGAACAACGAGCCCGGCCCGGCAGTGGTGTAGTCAGGTGCGACAACGATGAAAGGTCGAATCACACCGTCCTTGATGGCTCGATCGAATGTCGGCTGCGTCGCGGTCCCCGGCGCGAAACTCCGTTCGTTGCTCCAGTTGATACTGTGCAGCATGTAGATGACGGGATAGCGCGCCTTGCTGCTCGCGTAGCCCGGCGGCAGGTACACCTTGAGGCTGCGATGCAGGTTCAGGCCGACGCGGTTTTCCGCAAGCACCGTCGAGTCGATGTATTTCGTATCGACGACGCTCGTGGGCGGGGCGGCGGCTGCGGACCGCACGCCCAGAGACGCGGCGAGAGCCAGGGTGAAAGCGCAAATTTTCATGGAGCCTCCTTGCGATGGAGGCGCAAGACTCGGAGGATTTTCGCGCCCTGGCGTCCGGCCTGATCGGCAAGGACGTCCGCGTTGCCGTCAGTGCGTGGACGACCCGCGAAAATCGCTCGGCGTGGCGCCCGTGCAGCGCCGGAACGCGGCATGAAACGCGGATTTCGAGTTGAAGCCCACGTTCATGGCGATGGAGAGGACGGTCTCATCGGGCGCCTCGCGCAGCAGTCGCTTCGCCTGCTCGATCCGGTAACGGTTCACGAGATCATAAAAGCTGGTGTTCAGCTCCTGGCTGATGACCTGCGAAACATAGTGCGGATTTTCGTTGAGCGCCTCGCTGAGCGCCCGCAGCGACAAATCGCTTCTCTTATATATGGCGCCCTCGCCCAGCGTGGCCTCCAGCTTGCGGCGGATGCGCTGCCGAATCGGCGTTCCGAGCGGCGACTTGGCGTAACGATCCTGCGCGCCACGCTCGGCGGTACCGAACTGCCGCAACAGCAGATAGAGCGAGCCGACCGTGACGCTCACGCTGATCACCGCGACGACCACCATGAAAAACGGCGGACTTTTGAAGAATGCGCAGTCGAGCGTGCGCAGGATTGCCAGTGCCCAGGTGGTGAACACGATGGCCAGCGGCCACTGCGCCCAATGCCTGCGCCGCCCCGCGAGGTTCTCGAGCACGATCTTGCGGCAGCGGATGAGGTACCACGGCACCTGCACGACGAAGATGCCGATGCACAGCAACATCGCCGTGTGAATGGCGCGCGAGTGGAGCCAGCTCACCGGGTGCGCCGGGTTGTAGAACGTGGTTCCAAGATGCGCCGTCTGCATGAGCGGCAGGGTGAACAGGCATCCCGCTGCAATCGTGATCCAGTGCCCGCGCGAAAGCTCGGCGAGTTTTGGGCGTTCGCCGCCGATGCTTTCACGGAACGCCAGCCACAGGCACGGCGCCACCAGCAGCGAGCTCGACATCAGCAGGCCCAACCACAACGACTTGAGCGGCATTGCGGGATGCGCGATCAGCAGCTCGAACACGAACGCCGCCGACTGGATCACCAGGTAACCCGTGAAAAACCGCAGCGGCGCGCCGCCACCCGCCCGGCGGGTCGTGAGGCCCGTGGAGAAGATGCACAGCGCGACGGCCACGAGATACAGCGAGGTCTGGATGGCGCCCATGTTCTTTGCCTTCAGCAGCGGCCGCTTCGAAGTAGATAGGAAGGGGTGCAGCTCCAGGCGTGGCAGAAGCTGTTGATGTGGATGTCGCCGTATGGGGACCGCAGCGGCTGCGCGGGATCGTAGATCTCCCAGAACGTGTCGGCGCCGGCGGCGATCATGCCGCCCCAGTACGACTCGAGCAGCGCTCGCGCTTCTTTCCTGAGCCCACCGGCGAGCTGGCCTTCGATCACGTAGTGATAGAGATAAGGAGTGACCGGCCGGATCGCATCGGGATCCGCCATGGCGGTGCGCATGGCGTCGGCGCTTTCGCGTTTCGACGCAACACCGGCAATGTTCATCCAGGCTTGTGAGGCCCAGGACACCTGCCGCTTCGCGCCGCTGACAAAAACGCGCTTCGATGCGTCCCAGTAGTGTTTGCGCGCCGCGGCGGTCATGCGCTCGATGTGGCCGGCGAAATCGGCGACGTCTGCTTCGCGCCCGATGCGGCGGGCGAGCGCCAGCGTCTGGCGCCAGGCATAGATGAGCAGGCCCTGGATGGCGGCGTTCTTGTCGAGCTTGTCCGACCAGTCGATGAAGATCCACATGTTGCCCGGGTCGACGTAGCGCCCCTCGGCATCGATGTCGCGGCCGATGATCTCGAGTTGCCGGCGGGCGGCCGGCCACAGGTCACGACCGGTTTCGAGATCGCCGGTCGCTTCCAGGTAGTCGAACAAGGCGACGTTGAACAGCGCGGCATAGTCGACGATGTGCAGGCCGCCATAGCGCGCCGCGGGCTTCTCGAACACACACGCCGCCACCAGCCCGTCCGCCCGCGGCAGCGAGGCGAACAGATAGAGGCAGCGCTTCACCACGTCGTTCTGCTTGAACGTGCAATAGTTAGTGAGTGCCTGCAAGCGCAGGTCGCCGATCCACAGCCGCCGGTCGCGGCGCGGCCCGTCCTCGAACGTGGTCTGCATGCAGTCGCGCAGCGTGGCCACCGACACCGCGTCGATGCGTCGCATGAGCGGCGTTTCCTGATCGAGCGCCGCGGGTACCGTGCGCGCGGACGTGACCGCATGCGCCTTCAGGTCCTCGAAGCGGATGCGAAACTCCGGTGAGGTGTCGAGCACTTCGATCTTGACGTAGCGGAACGCATAACGGCGCGGCATGCGAACCGCCTGCGGGAGATAGTCGACGTTGATCGTTTCATCGGGCAGCCAGGCCTCGCTGAGCTCACCGTGATACGGGTAGAACGGCTCGGCAACATCGGTCGGGACTTCGCCAAACGTGAAGCGCAGCCGCACCGGCGCATCCGGCTCGCGCCCTTCGGTCGCCAGGCGAAACGACAGGTAGCCGGTCCGATGGCCCTCGAAATCGACGATGACGCTGTCGCCCTTGCGCAGCACGCGGCGTGCAAGCGCAGTCGCCGGCGCCTCCGGTTCCATTCGAAAGCGCAACGCCGCCTCGGGAGCCGCAATGGCGCGAACCAGATTGACCGGCAGCTGTTCGGTCTCGACGAGCTCTGGCATCAGGGCGGCGGCCTTGTCCGCCCAGTTTTTCAGCAAGTCCGCCGCGGGCGGCCGGCCGTCGGGCCGCTGTGCGATGGCGGCCATGGGTGCGGCCATGCCGATGACGCCCGCGCCGCCGATCGCTACGAGAATCTCCCTTCTGTTGATTCTTCCATTCATCGCGGCGCCACATTAACGCGGCGCCGCGCAGCCGTCATCGCGTTTTACATTTACCCGCGCCAGCGCAGTGCACGAGTTCGTTCGCGGATCGCTTGCAGTGCACGCCGGTACTGCGGCCGCCACTTTTCGTCAGCCTCGCGGTTCACGTCATGCCAGAAGAATTTGAAGTCGTGACCGCCGTCGTCGGCGCAGTGATGCGTCCACGTGTCGGGCAGCCTGTTCGTGAAGGTGCATAGCTGCAGGGACCAGGTGAGGCCCTCGTGCTCCGAGTGCCAGGTGCCGAGGTCGGTGGCGATCGCGATATCGGCTATTCCGGCCTCTTCCGCGAGCTCGCGCAGCGCGGCGGCACGGGCGTTCTCACCGGGCTCGATGCGGCCCTTGACCAGTTGCAGGCCGGCCTCCGGATGCTCGAAAGCCAGGATCTGCTGCATCGATGGATCGCGAAACACTACCGGGCATGCCTTGTCCGCAAAACTCATGGGGCTAACTCCTTACGCCATCTCTCTAACTTCTTTGCAAAGGTCATGCCCGCGTGCGCGGGGCTGGTCGAGGGCATGGACACATAATGCAGGCCGGCGACTTCGGCCGACGATGCCGGCAGCACGAAGCGCCGGTACAGTTCTTCGGCCTTGCGGCCATTGAAAAGCACTCGACGGATGCGCGGATGAGCGCGGTAGAAAGACGCGAAGTCGTTCGCCTGCGCTGAAATCTGGATGATCGCGCTGTCGAGGCTACCGGGCCGCTCGGCCGCGGCCAGAACATCCCATAGCGCGATTCGGTGCGCCGTCAGGATTTTCACTTTGCGCGTGTAGGGAAGCGACGACTCGGCACCGAAGGTGGCGGCAATCAATTTCCAGAACGCGTTCTGCGGATGCGCGTAGTACTGCTGCATCTCGAGCGACTTGCGGCCCGGCAGCGATCCGAGGATCAGGGTCTGCGCTTGAGGGCTGGCGATCGGCTCGAAGCACCGATCGCGCGACCCGGCGACGGCGATGGGCGCCATCTGAAAAGCAGCCTTGAAGGTGTCCCGATTCAAGGCACGAATGTGCGGCGAAGACGGCATTACGCGCAAGTGGCTGATTCCGCGACCGGCGCACTCATCCAGTACTGACTGCGCCCAGGTACTGGTTATGCACGAGCCACGCTCGCCGCTTAAACTCCGCGGTTTCCATTCATTCGCGCGAGAAATTCCAGTTGACCACGCAACAGATCCGGATCCGCGGCGCACGCACCCACAACCTCAAGAACATCAACGTCGACCTGCCGCGCGACAGTCTCATCGTGATCACGGGTCTGTCCGGATCGGGGAAATCGTCGCTGGCCTTCGACACGCTGTACGCCGAGGGGCAGCGCCGGTACGTCGAGTCGCTATCCGCCTACGCGCGGCAGTTCCTGTCGATGATGGACAAGCCCGACGTCGACAGCATCGAGGGATTGTCGCCGGCCATCGCCATCGAACAGAAGGCCACCTCGCACAACCCGCGCTCCACCGTCGGCACGGTCACCGAGATCTACGACTATCTACGCCTGCTGTTCGCGCGCGCCGGCATCGCGCGCTGCCCGGATCACGGCATCGATCTCGCGGCGCAGACCGTGAGCCAGATGGTCGACCACATCGTGAAGTTGCCCGACGGGCTCGCGGTGCTGCTGCTGGCGCCGATCATCATCGATCGCAAGGGCGAGCACGCCGAGGTCTTCGAGCAACTGCGCGGCCAGGGATTCGTGCGCGCGCGCCTCGACGGCCGGGTGTACGAGCTCGACGCGGTCCCGAAGATCGACGCCAAGAAGAAGCACACCATCGAGGTCGTGGTAGATAGACTGCGGGTTCGCGCCGACGCCGCGCAGCGCCTGTCGGAATCACTGGAAACCGCGCTCAAGCTGTCCGGTGGAACCGCGCGCCTGGCGCCGTACGATTCGGAGAAGGTTGCGCGCCCCGAGGACGAGACGCTGTTCTCATCGAGGCAGGCTTGCCCGGTGTGTGGCTACAGCGTGCCGGCGCTCGAGCCCAAGATGTTTTCGTTCAACAGCCCGGCCGGCGCCTGCCCCACCTGCGATGGGCTCGGCCTCAAGGACTTCTTCGATCCGCTGCGCGTCGTCGCCTATCCACACCTGTCGCTGGCGGGTGGCGCCATCAAGAGCTGGGATCGCAAGAACGCCTATTACTTCGCGTTGATCACGGCGATGGCCAAGCACTTCAAGTTCGATCCGGAAACGCCTTGGGAAGAATTGTCGAAGAAAGCGCAGCAGGTGATGTTGTTCGGCAGCGGCAACGACGAGGTGGAGTTTCGCTACGTCGCCGGCAACGGCCGTGCTTCGCGCAAGAAACACCGCTTCGAGGGAATCATTCCCAACCTCGAACGGCGCTACAAGGAGACCGATTCGCTGCCGGTGCGCGAAGAGCTCGCGAAATATCTCGGCAGCCAGCCCTGCCCGGACTGCAAGGGCACGCGGCTCAATCGCACGGCACGCAATGTGTTCGTGGGCACGCACAGCCTTCCGGAGATCGCGCACCTGACCGTGGGCGACGCCCGGAAAATGTTCGGCTCGCTCGACGTGGCCGGCTGGCGCGCCGAAGTCGCCGACAAGATCGTCAAGGAAGTCGGCGATCGCCTGAAATTCCTCGTCGATGTCGGCCTCGACTATCTCACGCTCGACCGCAGCGCCGAGTCGCTCTCCGGCGGCGAAGCGCAGCGCATCCGGCTCGCGAGCCAGGTCGGTTCGGGCCTGACCGGCGTCATGTACATCCTCGACGAGCCGTCGATCGGCTTGCATCAGCGCGACAACCAGCGGTTGTTGGCCACGCTCAAACATCTGCGCGATCTCGGCAACACCGTACTGGTGGTCGAACACGATGAGGAAGCGATTCGCGCCGCCGACGTGGTGCTCGACATCGGCCCGGGCGCGGGCGTGCATGGCGGCGAGATCGTGGCGCAAGGCACGCCGGCCGAGATCGAGAAGCATCCGAACTCGCTCACCGGCAAATATCTGTCCGGCCGCACGAAGATCGCGTTGCCGGGACTGCGCACGCCGCGCGATCCCAAGCGCGTCATCAAGGTGATCGGCGCCACGGGCAACAACCTCAAGAAGGTCGATGCGGAATTTCCCCTGGGCCTCTTCACCTGCGTGACGGGGGTCTCCGGCTCCGGCAAGTCCACGCTGGTGAACGACACGCTGTTCACGCACGCCAATCACAAGCTCAACGGCACCGTGATGGACATGGCGCCGTGTGCTGAGATCAAGGGTCTCGAGGAAATCGATCGCATCATCGAAATCGACCAGAGTCCCATCGGCCGCACGCCACGTTCCAATCCGGCCACGTACACGGGGTTGTTTGGCCCGCTGCGTGAGTTGTTCGCCGAAGTGCCCGAGGCGCGCACCCGCGGCTATGACGCCGGCCGCTTCAGCTTCAACGTGAAGGGCGGACGCTGCGAAGCCTGCCAGGGTGACGGGCTCATCAAGGTGGAGATGCACTTCCTTCCCGACGTCTATGTCCCCTGCGATGTATGCAGGGGCCAGCGTTACAACCGCGAGACGCTCGAGATCCGCTGGCGCGGCAAGAACATCCACGAGGTGCTCGACATGAACGTCGAGGACGCGCTGCGCCTGTTCCAGAACGTGCCCGGCGTGGGCTCGCGCCTGCAGACGCTCATGGATGTCGGCCTGTCCTATCTGCAGCTCGGACAGAGCGCCACCACACTTTCCGGTGGCGAAGCCCAGCGCGTCAAACTGGCGCGCGAGCTCGCCAAGCGCGCCACCGGCCGCACTCTTTATATATTGGACGAGCCGACCACCGGCCTGCACTTTCACGACGTGGCGCAGCTGCTCGACGTGCTGCACCGCCTGCGCGACGAGGGCAATACGGTGGTGGTGATCGAGCACAACCTCGACGTGATCAAGACCGCGGACTGGATCATCGATCTCGGCCCCGAAGGCGGGGCCGGTGGCGGCTCCATCCTGGCCACGGGCACACCGGAACAAGTGGCCGGCAACGAGACTTCCTACACCGCCCGGTATCTGCGACCCCTGCTGCTCCCCTAGTGCGGAAACCGAGGCCGACCGCCTCGTAGCACGCGCCGCCCCGCGAAGATATAGGCGGGGCTGCGCTCATTCGCACCGAATATTCCCTAACTAACAAAGTTGCGACGCCGCCGGCGCCGCGCGGCGGTTCCTGCCGTGTGTGTACGCCAGCGTACAGTCTTTGCGCGCCCGCACGTGGAGACTCGCGCCACGTGATTCACGAATCTCGCCGACCGGCTCGTTGGCGTACGCGCCTATCTACTTCCGATGTAAAGGGACATACATGAACGACTTCAATGCACATCACCGCCTTCTATCGTGGTGCGCGGCAGCGCTGCTCACGACTCTCGTCGCGGGATGCAACGGGGACTCGATCCTCGGCGCCGCTGACCGGGTCGCGGTGGCGCCCGTAGCGCCGGTCGTCACCACCGTCTCGCCTGTCAACAATGCCATCAGCGTGGCGGTCAACAGCGCCGTGGCAATCACTTTCGACAAGCCCATGGCAGCGGGGTCGACCTTTGCGATCACCTGCGCGGCGCCCTGCGTGAATCCCACTGGCACGGTGGCACTGAGCGCCGGCGGCACTGTCGCCACATATGCGCTGACACCCTCGACATCGTTCGCGCCGCTGACGCTATACACGGTGACGGCCCTCGCACCCATGAGCGCTGGCGGCCTTCCGCTCGTGACTCCCTTCGTCTCGCACTTCATAACGGCGGGCACCACGGCCGATACGAACCGGCCGCGCGTATTGAACACCTCGCCCCTGACCTCGAGTCCCGGCCCCACGTTGGCCGTGGCGACCAACGCATCGATTGCCGCCGTGTTCAGCAAGAACATGAACCAGGCCTCGCTCGAAGCAACCGCGCCCGCCACTTTCACGGTGACGTGCGTAACTCCATGTGTCTCCCCGACCGGCGTGGTGAGTTACTCGGCGGGCAGCAGGACCGCGGTCTTCGTACCGACGGCGCCACTGGTTACTGCCAGGACCTACACCGCAACCATCAGCACCGCGGCAATGGATGTTGCCGGTAACGCGCTGGCCGGTAATCAGGCCGCGCTGCCTGCGGCAAGTGCTTACAGCTGGACCTTCACCACGGCTGCAGCGGCCGCCACCGGCGCAATCACCGTGCAATCGACCAGCCCGCTGGTCGCGGCGACCGGCGTGTGTCCCAACGCGACTGTCAATGCGACGTTCGCGGTGCCTTCCGGCTTGCGCATGAATCCGCTGACCGTCAACGCCAGCAACTTCACCGTCGTCGGACCCGCACCGGGGCTGGTTCCGGTGACCGCGGCAACCATCGGCGTCGACAGCGCGACGGGGCGCATCGCCACGTTCACGCCGGCGGCGCCGCTCGCCGCCAACACCAGCTACTCGGCCACGCTGGCCGGCGGAGCCACGGGCGTCAAGGATCTGGCGATTCCGGCGAACGCGATGGCGGCGAATTCCACCTGGACATTCACCACCAGCGCGTCCGCCTGCGCGACGCCGCCAACCATCGCGCTCGCGTCGATCGCACCCTTCGGCACGTTCGGCGGCAGCGCCGGCATGACCAACTCGGGAATCCTGTCCATCGTCCATGGCGACATCGGCACCACCGCGACCGCCACTTCGTCGATCACCGGCTTCCACGACACCGCCGGCGACATCTATACCGAGTCGCTCGGTGCGAATGTCGGCGCGGTGAACGGGACTATCTACTCCTGCGCCAGCTCGACGACCGGCCCGAACTCCGCCGCGCCGAACCCGGTCAAATGCGCGGTCGCCACGCAGTCGCGACTCGATGCGCAGACGGCGTACCTGCAACTGGCCGGACTGCCGCCGGGCGCGAATCCGGGCGCCAATCTCGGCTCGCTCACGCTGGCACCGGGTGTCTACACCTCTCCCAGCGGCTCGTTCCTCATCGAAGGCGGAAACCTGACGCTCGATGCCCAGGGCGATGCGAACGCGATCTTCGTATTCCAGATGGCACAGACGCTCACCGTCGGCGGCCCGGGAGTCGCGGCGCCACAAAGCATCATTCTCGCCGGCGGAGCGCAGGCGAAGAACGTCTTCTGGCAGGTCGGCAGCTTCGCGACCATCAACGCCGCCGGCGGCGGGACCATGGTCGGCACGATCATCTCCCAGGCCGGCGCGTCGTTCTCGACCGTGGGCAACGTCAACGTCGTCACGCTGAACGGCAGGGCGATCTCCCTTGGCGCCTCGGTCACGATCGTCAATACCGTCATCAATGTGCCGGCTCCTTGAGCCGCGTCGCACACACCCGAATCAAACGGACACAGATATGAAATCTTCAAAGACCTCGACAATGCTGGGATTCGCGGCCCTGGCGATCTTCACAGCCCCGCTGACGGTTGCCGCCGAACCCGGCTGGTACTTCGGAGGCAATGGTGGCCCTTCGCAAACCGACGTGGACGAAAAGCGGATCGCCGCGGATCTGCTCGCGCAGGGCTTCACGACGACCTTCATGGATGACAACGAACGCGACACCGGTTTCAAAGTCTTCGGCGGATACCAGTTCGGCAAGTACTGGGCCATGGAGGGCGGGTACTACGACCTCGGAGACTTCGGCTACACCTCGTTCACCGTACCGGCGGGAACCCTGCACGGTGTGCTCGGTGCTCGCGGCCTCAATCTCGACGCCGTACTGCAACTGCCCTTCACCCCGAAGTTCTCGGCGTTTTTCCGTGCCGGCGTCGCATTCTCCGAAGTCAAAGGCGCGTTCGAGAGCACCGGCCTCGTGACCGTCGTCGAGCCCAACAGCGAGAAACGCGCGGCCAACCTCAAATACGGCGCGGGTTTCGAGTACATGTTCACGCGTCGCTTCGGCATGAGGCTGGAAGGCGAGCGTTACCGGATAGACGATTCCGTCGGCAACAAGGGAGACATCAATCTCTACTCGGCCGGTGTGTTGTTCCGGTTCGGCGCACCGCCACCGCCGCCGCCCTACGTCGAACCGCCGCCGCCGCCGCCACCGGTCGTGATTACGCCGCCTCCGGTCGTCGTCGAGCCACCGCCGCCGATTCCCGTTCAGACCGACCGCTATTGCTCGTTGCTCAACTTCCAGTTCGAGATCAACCAGGACAAGGTCCAGCTCGAAGAACAGGAAAAGCTCGCGGTCATCGGCAAGTTCCTGCAGAAGTATCCGGAAACCACCGCTGTGATCGAAGGCCACACCGATGACGTGGGCACGAATGAGGCGAATCAGCGCCTGTCGGTACGCCGCGCCACCGCGGTGGTGAACTATCTAGTGCGCAACTTGCACGTCGATCGTTCGCGGTTGACCGCGGTGGGATATGGCGAGACGCGGCCCATTGCCGACAATTCGACCGAGGAAGGCAAGCGCGCGAACCGGCGCATTGGCGCCATCGTCGCCTGCGCCACCGATATCGAGGGGCTGTACGTGCGCCCCGCGCGCACGACCATGGCACTCGCAATCGAGTTCGATGCTCTCGACACTGCCGTCAAGCCGCAGTACCGGGATGAGCTGCGCGGCCTGGCCGGTTTCCTCGAGGCCAATCCGACGGTGACTGCCACGGTGGAAGGACACACCGGCAATCTGCAGGCGACCCCGGAGCAAGCCTTGAGGATTTCGCAGCAGCGTGCCCAGAACGTCGTGAACTATCTGGTGGACAACTTTGGCATTGCTCGCACGCGACTGACCGCCGAGGGCTTCGGCCAGACGCGACGCTTCTCGTACGACACCACGCGCGAGGGGCAGCAGGACAACCGCCGGGTGAACGTGATCATCGAGTACCCGAGATGAATCCGGGTTGAAGCCTGTTGCGGGAGCCACGCCGATCGCGGCGTGGCTCGCCCGATCCCTGTAAGACTTTCCTGACGATAGGGCTGGATATGCTCCTTCGCGGGCATTACCGTGCCCTGCCCGTACACTTTCGCGTCTTCCCGGGCGGGGTGAGGAATGGACGACAAACTGAAAGATCTGGAAGCCGTACTGGCGAAAATGGCGCACGACATGCGCACGCCACTGGCCGTGGTGCACACCACCACGAGCATGCTGCTCAATCCCAAGTACAGCTTCCAGCCAGAGCAGATGCGCGAACAGCATGAGCGCATCCGACGAAACGTCGAGATCCTGAACCGCCTGGTCGGCGAGCTCACCGAACTGGCGCAGCAGCCCCAGCCCATCCATTCCGATGACGCTTAGCGCGGCGCGAGCCACGCTCGCGCTCATCCTTCTCGCGGTGTTCATCGCGGCGGCGCCCTGCGGGGCGGCGTCGCACACGGCAACTCCTGTCTACCAGCCGCAGGTGATCAACCCGGAACTGACCGGTGGCCTGCTCGTGAATGGCTCGCGCGTACTGCTGGTATGGGGCAGTGACGGCACCATTCTCCGCTCCGAGGATGGGCTGAGGTGGTTGCACGCGCTCACGCCGGGCGCGGCCGAGCTCGCGCGCGCATCGGCCAATGACGACGGCAGCGTGATCATCGCGGTGGGCGCGGGAGCCACGATCCTGCGCTCGACGGATGCCGGCCGGACCTGGAAAACCGCCAAGGTGAAGGTCGACGCAACCGACCTGCGCGCCATCGTCAATCATGGCCAGAGCAAGATCTGGGTGGCAGCGGGCACGAACGGCAGGATCGTGCGTTCGATCGACGACGGCAAGAACTGGACCGTGGTCGAATCGCAACTCAAGCCTGCGTTTCAGACTCTGTTCGTCGATCCGCAGACCCGGTCGATCCTGATCGGCGGCGATGAAGGGCTGATCGGATTCTCCAGGGACGCGGGCGTGACGTGGCAAATCACCGCGCTGACGATGCCCGATCCGGTCACGCCCGTCACCGCATTTCATCGCTTCGGCAAACTACTGCTCGCGACCAGCGCGCTCGGCCGATTCCTCACATCCGAGGACGACGCCCAGAGCTGGGATCTCATGCAGGCAAGCACCAAGGCCTTCTTCACCGATTGTGCGTTCGATCCTTTGCGCGGAGCGATCGTGATGACCGGTCACAACGGCGACGTGCTGCGCTCCCCGGATGGAGGACGCACGTGGGAAGGCGGGGAGATTACGCTCGACGGGCGCAAGAATTTCCTCAGCACCATCAGCTTCGACGAGCGCAGTGGTTCGCTGCTCGTGCTGGATCAGACCGGCCGCGTGGCACGCTCCACCGACGGCGGCGCGCAATGGGAAAAGGCGTCCGAGGATATCCATGGTGAGGTGCGGGGCCTCATCGATGACAAGACGCGCGGCCGACTGATCGCCTTCGGCACCGGCGGCATGATCGCCGGCTCAGCGGATTCCGGAACGCATTGGACCGCCGCTCGCAGCGGCCTCGATGTGTCACTGCGCGAAATCGCCACGACCCCGCGTGGCGACGCACTGATCGCCACCGGCCGTCTCGGCGGCGTCGTCCGGTCCGTCGACGGCGGAGCGAGCTGGCAGATAGTCCCGGTGGCTTATCCGAATCCGAATACACCGCCCGATCTGCGCGTGGTCCTGCTCGCGCCTTCCGGCGAAGCGCTGATCGCGGTGGGGCCGCCGGGCGCGATCCTTCGCTCGAACGCCGACGGCAGCGCCTGGGACGTGCGCGTCTCGACGCCCATCGAAGCCGAGCGTGCATTTCCGTGGGCGGTCATCGATCGCAAAGCAAAGATCGTCATCGCCGTGGAAGCGCGCGGCGCGACCCAGGTGTCGCGCGACGACGGCATGAGCTGGCAGGTGAGCAGCATTCCAACGCCTGAAGGTGCATGGCCATTCTGGCAGGGCGCGGCGCTCGAGCGCGCCGGCGTGTTGCTGATTGCCGGCCAGGCGGGCAAGGCGGCACGCAGCGCCGATGGCGCGCGCGAATGGCAGATCGTCGAGACGGGTACGGACCAGGATCTCTTCGGCAGCTTTGCCGACGAGACCAGCGGCAACCTGTTCCTCATGGGCGCGCAGGGCACGCTGCTGCGCTCAGCCGATCTCGGCCTCACATGGCGCGGCGTAACCTCGGGCAGCTCGAACGAACTGCGTCGCATGATTCGCCTGAAAAAGGCGCTGCTGTGTTTCGGAGCGCACGGAACCATTCTGCGTTCCGAGGACGACGGGCTCACCTGGCGCCTGGTGCCGAGCGGCACCGACGGCGTATTGCGCAAGGCGATGTTAGAGCCGCGCACCGGTAACCTGCTGCTCGTGGGTAGTCAGGGCGCGATCCTGCGCTCGCGCGATGGCGGACGCGGCTGGGAACCGCTCCCGAGCCACACGGTGCGGCCGTTCAACAGCCTGATGGTCGACGAACGCAGCGGTGATCTCGTTCTCGTCGGTGAAAGGATCGTGCGGCTCGTGCGACAATCAAAAGGGCGAGATGCGCCGCGCTAGCGAACCAATGACATGTTGTCCTCACTACTCAGCCGGCGCTTCGCCGCTAACTATTTTTCGACCCTCGGGTTCATAGCCCTTTCGTACTGGGTCATCGCCGATCTCAGCGGCTTTCACCGCGGCATGCTGCAGGGGCAATGGCAGTTCGGCATGTTCGAGATCGACGCCGTCGTCACCATTCACACGCTGCTGCTCGGACTGATCGCGCTGTATGCCGTCGTGCTGATTCCCTACTACGCGCGTTACCCGTGGCTGCATTCCAAGGCGCTCGTTTTCCTGCAGGGACTGCGGTTCAGCTGGCTGCGAATGCGCCGGTCGCCCTCGCGCGCACGACGAGCGATGCTGGCGAAACAGCCGTGGCGCCTGCCGCTGCGCGCCGGCCTGTCGCCGGCGGCCAAACAAGCCGGACTCGCGCTGTTGCTGAAATTCTTCTTCGCGCCGCTCATGATCAACTGGTGCCTGAATCACGCCGGCGACATGGCCAACTCCGTGGTGCAGGCGTATGACGGCCTGCGCGAGGGATTGAGCGGACGCCAGCTGTTCGACAACTCGCTGTTCTGGGCCTGCTTCCAGCTCATCCTGTTCGTCGACACGCTGCTGTTCACGCTCGGCTACATCATCGAGGTGCCGGCGCTGCGCAACCGGATCCGCTCGGTCGATCCCACGTTCTTCGGCTGGTTCATCTGCCTCGCGTGCTATCCGCCGTTCAACGACTTCACCGGCCGTTTTCTCGAATGGCAAAGCAGCGACTTTCCGCATTTCGAAAATACCCCGGTGCATTTCATCGCCAACATCGCGTTGCTGGCGTCGCTGGCTATCTACTCCTGGGCGTCGGTGGCGCTCGGGTTCAAGGCCAGCAACCTCACCAATCGCGGCATCGTGGGTCACGGCCCCTATTCCGTGGTGCGGCACCCGGCGTACGCGGCGAAGAACCTCGCCTGGTGGATCGGCGCTCTGCCGAACCTCTACCTGGTATTTTCCGGCGGCGATGTGCGCGCCGCGGGTTATGCGCTGCTCGCCCTGTGCGGGTGGACTGCCATCTACGCATTGCGCGCCATCACCGAAGAGCGACACCTGCTGCTCGCGAACAACGGTTATGCGCAATACATGGAACGCGTGAAGTGGCGTTTCATTCCGCGCGTCATCTGATTCATTCCGCGTAGGCAATTCCGCGCAGCTTCTCGAGCTCGGCGGTGTATTCGGTGTTCTCGTAGTTGCTCAGCAGGCTGAACTGCTCGTCGTTGTACAGGTACTGCCGGACTTCCTGCAGGTAGTGATCCTTCGATTCGCCGAGCGCGCGGCTCACTTCGGCGAATGCGCGCCGGCGTTCGGCGGCGTCCAGGTCGCCGCGCATGAGGCCGGAGTCGGCGAGCACCTGGCGGAAGCGCTGCCGGTGCGCGAGCTTCGTATAGAGAATCGCTTTCTTGTCAGCCTCATCGAGCGGGGCAACGGCGTTGATGCCGCCGGCATAGTCATCGAGCTGAAACTGCTCGATGTCGGAATCCTTGAGCGCATCGAACGTGGCCAGATCGCCCGGCCGCAGCAATCCGCCGATCTTCTGGTCGAGGTTGGCGAGCTCGGCCAGCTGGCGCGGGATCGCCTCTTTCGCGTCGGCGTCGCTCGATTGCCGCGCGGTGTTGATGGCGACGGCAATGCGCTCGCGTTCGAGCAGCGCCGCGCGCAGTTTTTCGGCCGCCTCCGCCGGCAAATCGGCATCGAAGAGAAAACGGTACTTGCCGTTGACGTACGCGCCGAAGCTTGCTTCCGCGGCGCCCTGCGTTTGCGGCGTGGGTTCCACTTGCGCGCTGCCTGGCGAACCTCGACGCGCAAGCTGAGGCCATTCGGAATTCGCGGGTGACGTGGATGCCTCGGCAGGCTTCGCGCTCACGGCGGGATCGTCCGCGTCCTGTTTCGCCCACCAGGCGACGGCCACGAAAACCAGCAACGCGGAGATCACGACCCCGCGCAGATTCATCGAGTGCAAGTGCTTCACCGATGCTGCCATGTCACTCCCGGACGAGAATGCCGGGGGTGTTGCCACCCCCGGCCGACATCGTCACTCCCTGACTAGTCGCCTGATCGCATCAGTAGTTCGTGTTTCCCGAACCCGTGCAACTCGCCCATGAACCGATGCACAAGGAACCCGAGTTGTGCAGCCGGCTGTTGGTCAGCTTGGCCACGCTGCTCGAGCTATCGCTGCGGAATACGCCTTCACCCATGTTCGAGATATCGCAACGGTCCGCATTGACCGTGATCTTGAACGTGGTGCCGCCGTTCTGGCGCAGGAACTTGCCCATGGTGTTCACGATGCAGTTCGAGATGTTCAGCGTCGAAGCCGCATTGATCTGCGCGAACTTGTCTTCGCCATTCACCCCGGTGATGCCTGAGATGTTCACGGTGCCCGAGGACTTGATCGTGAACGCGTCTTCACCGACGTTCGTCCAGCGGAAGTTCTGCAGGTTGCCGCCGTTGTAGAAATGCACGCCGTCGACACCGTTGTTGCCGAGGATTGCATTGCGCAGCGTCGCGCCGTTTTCCACACGGAAGGCCGGATCCTGGCCCTCTTCCTGGTCACCGGAGCCAAGGTCACCGCTCGGGTTGAACGTCTTGCAGCCACCATCGTACGTGCCACTCGTGACCCGGATGGTCGCCGAGATCGCCTGGCTGCCCGAAGAGGAGCACGTCGCACCGGTGATCGATCCACCGCCGCTGCTGCTCGAGGACGACGAACTGCTCGAGCTGGAGCTCGAGCTCGATGAACTCGAGCTGCTGCTCGAGCTCGACGATCCGGTTCCACCATACGAGCAGTAGCGGGGGCTACCGACGCTCGTCGACGGGAACAGGGAAGCCGAACAGGTGATGGGGCCGGTCAACGTCGCATACACGAAGCTGCCCGACTTGCCGTAGGCAACCGAACGGCTGCCGCTGAATGAACATGTCTCGCCATCCTTGGCGCACTTGGTATAGCCAGAGGGGTAGTCGGTCGCCGCGTTGGCTGCTACAGCTGCCGCAAGCAATGCTGCCCCTATAAGTACTTTCCGAAAATTAGTCATCACGCCTCCATTGATCTGAGTATTTGCTTTCCATGTCGTACGGGCGCCAGCCGCGTACCTCGCGCGATTTGACAAATTGCGCCCCGCAATCGGGCGACCCGCAATTCATCCCCTGCAATTGCATCGATGGTGTGCATCGACGCGCCAATGCTGATTCGCTTTTTAAACACTCGACCTGTGAAGAGGTCAGCACCGACGGCGCCGGACGGTACGCCCGGAAAAAAACTCTTGTCAAACACTTTCGTTGTCCGCAGACATGTCCCACCGCGGGGTCGGAATGTCCCGTAACGTGGGTTTTTGTGTCTACCGGTGGACAAGAGTATTTCCCGGCAATCTAGCGGAAAGGTCTCGGAAATATGACCGCACTCATGGCAATTCATGACACCGGTGTCTAGTTTTTCGGCGACCGCCATGACGCCCGGACAAAACGCCGCGAGGAAGTCCCTATTTTTCCCGTTGTTTCGCCGCGCGCGCACGCGCGATCAGTTAGTCGGCCGTGGCGGCGACGACGGCGTTACCGCATTCACCCGGCGCCCCGCAACGGGGCTCTTGATCCACAGAATTTTTTCGATTGCATTGTCTCAGTGCGGTCAATCTACTCAGCGGGTATTGAATGCGCGCCCCGGATCGTGTCCAGGCGAGCGAAAAAGTTTTTTTGAAGACGGCGTCCGCGCGCGCCGAAAAAACCAGATTTTGACCTCCGCGCTCCATCTTGTTTGATGCACACCGTGTTGCGAGGGTGGAAATCCTCGTAGGAACCATCCGACTTTCGCCAAGCGCTCATCGAATAAACTAGCGCGCGATTTCCGGGGGGGAACCATGAGATTCACGAAGACACTGATCGGCCCGCTCGCGCTGGCGTTCCAGGTTGTTACCGCTCACGCGGCACCGCAACAAGCGACCTTCAGCCGTGACGTTTCCTCGGCGCAATGGCCGCTCGCGGAGCTCGACCCGCAGCTGCCGACCGACTGGTCCGACGCCGAATTCCTCGTGATCGAGTTTCGTTCGTCGACCAGCCAGCGATTCGAGCTCGGTCTCATCAGCGACGAAGGAACCGTATCCAAGCGCATTCATCCTTTTCCCAATGTGTGGGTGCGAGCATCGATTCCGCTGCGTTTCTATCGGCAAGACCTGGGGGACGCCGGCGATCTCGCGGCGACCGTCAACCAGCCGCGCAACAGTTACTGGATCAACATCGAAGCCGGCGGGCATGCGCCCGTAAAGCACGTGCGTGCGCTCAGCGTCACGATGCGCTATCCCGCCCATGCGTCGACGCTTGGGATCCGCAAGCTCAGCATCTCCAGGACCGATCCCGGGGATGCGGTGCTCGATGGCGGCACACCGCTCATCGATGACTTCGGTCAGTACCTGCACGATGACTGGCCGGGCAAGGTTCGCTCGCTCGAGGCGCTCAAGACCGAATGGGCGCAGGAAAACCGGATGCTGGTGCCGAAAGCGGCCCTGCGTGCCTGCCGTTACGGCGGCTTCGCGACGAACCGGCGCAAGGCCACCGGTTTCTTCCGCGTGGAGAAGGTAAACGACCGCTGGTGGCTGGTCGACCCCGAAGGTTGCCGCTTCTTTTCGGCGGGCGTGAATGGCGCCGGCGCCGAGCCACCTCGTACACAGATCGTGGGGCGGGCGAAGTTGTTCGCCAGCATTCCCACCGCGGCGCAATTCCCGGCACCCGACGCCGACCCGGATCCGCTGCGTGACCCTGTTTCGTTCTACGCGGCAAATCTGCGGCAGCGTTTCGGCGAGGACTGGCGCGCGTCGAGTGCGCAGCTCACCTCACGGCGCATGCGTGCCTGGGGTCTGAATACCGCCTATGGCGCCACGCTCAACGAGGCATTGCCCACCGGCTCGTCGCTGCGGCAACCCTACGTCTACCCGTTGCGCGGTTGGCAGCAGAGCGAAGGCGCCATCATGGGACTGCCCGACGTGTACTCCGATGCGTTTGCCAGACGCGTCGATGCGGAGGCTTTCCAGCAGCTCGCGGACCGCAAGAACGATCCATGGATGATCGGCTACTTCATCGGCAACGAACCGCCGTGGCCGGCGCGCGAAAGCCAGCTCGTCGAGCTGGTGCTGGCGAGACCGGCAAGCGCGATTCAACAGCGCTTCAAGGCTGCCCTTTCCAAGGGTGACACGCCGGCGATCCGCAAGGCGCTGGTGCACGCCGCGTTCAGGCGTTATCTCGAGATCGTGAACGCCGCGGTGAAGCGGCACGACCCTAACCACTTGAATCTTGGAATCCGATTCGGCGGCACGCCGCCCGACGACGTGATCGCCCTGGCGCGCGGCTTCGACGTGTACAGCATGAACAAATATCGCTGGGCTCCCCCGAAGGATTTCATCGACCGCGTCTACGCGATTCAGAAGTTGCCGATACTCATCGGCGAATTCCATTTCGGAGTCCCCGAACGTGGGCTCGCACCAGGGCTGGTGCAGGCGATGAACCAGGCCGAACGCGGCGTCGCGTACTCCTTTTACGTCGAACACGCCGCGGAGCATCCGGCGATAGTTGGCACCCACTGGTATCAGTGGGTCGACCAGCCTTCGACCGGGCGGCGCGATGGTGAAAACTACAACATTGGCTGGATAGACGTCACCGACCGGCCATACCCGGAGCTGGTGGCGGCGGCCAAGGCCACGCACGCCAAGCTCGATGAAATACATTCCGGAAAACTCGCGGCAACGACGCGAAAACCGAGGGCCTCGGAATTCGGCACTCCCGAAGATTCGATCCAGCTCGGGATTCCCGCCATCCAGTAGCGGTGCTGGCGCCGATGGGACGGAACCCCCCTAGTCTCATGCTCGAGCTCTCGCAATCGGTTAACAAGGCTCGCGCGGACCGCACCACCGGCGCCAACCATGGTGAGTAGCCTCAGAAGGGCTCACGGTTCCGATTCCCGTCAGTAACCTTGCGCCGCGCCGTCCTTGCGCGATTCTGAAGCACCGAAGTACACGCCCTCGGCGTTGCGCAGGATGGCCTGGTAGCCGCCGAAGTCACCGTCGTTGCTCACGGTCACCTTATGGCCACGAGCTTCCAGTGCTTTGACGGTCGCGGGTGTGGCGCCGACCTCCAGCACCACCTGGCCACCGTCATGCATCCGCTCTCCCGTGGGTTCGCTCGACCCATCGTGGCGCGCCCGAGGAGCATCGCCGGCCTCCTGCAGGTTCATGCCGAAATCGATGAGATTCACGAGAATCTGCACGTGTCCCTGCGGCTGCATGGCGCCACCCATGACTCCGAACGAGAGCCAGGGCTTGCCGTCCCGGGTGACGAAGGCGGGAATGATGGTTTGAAACGGCCGCTTGCCGGGGGCGTAGACATTGGCATGGCCGGCGTCGAGCGAAAACAGCTCACCACGATCCTGCAGGATGAAACCGCAGCCGGTCGGCGTCATGCCCGAACCCATGCCGCGATAGTTGCTCTGGATCAGCGAGACCATGTTGCCGGCGGAGTCCGCCACCGTCATGTAGATGGTGTCGCCCTGCTCGAGCGCGCGCGGATCATCGGGATATTCCAGCGCGGCTTTGTCCATGCTGATCAATGCCCGGCGCTTGGCCGCATAAGTCTTCGACAGCAGTCCGGCGAGCGGAATCTTCGTGAACTCAGGATCGGCGTAGTAACGCGCGCGATCTTCGAAGGCGAGCTTCTTGGCTTCGATGAGCACGTGCAGATAGTCGGCGCTGCCGAAACCCATGGATTTCAGGTCGTAGGCTTCGAGAATGTTGAGCATCTGCAGCGCGGCGACGCCCTGCGCGTTCGGCGGCAGCTCCCACACGTCGTAGCCACGGTAGTTAGTCGAGACGGGCTCGACCCACTCCGAGTGATGACTCGCCAGGTCGGCGGCCGTCAGGTATCCGCCGTTGGCGCGCATGTAGCTGTCGATGCGCGCGGCAATGTCACCCTTGTAGAACGCATCGCGCCCGCCCGCGGCGATGGCGCTCAAGGTATTCGCCAGATTCGGGTTGCGGAAAATCTCGCCCTTGGCCGGAGCGCGGCCGTTGGGCATGTACGTCTCGGCAAATCCCGGATACTTCGCAAGGACGCGCGCATTGCGGGCCCAGCCGTCGGCGATGACCTCCGTCACCGGGAACCCGTTGCGCGCGTACGCGATCGCGGGCTGCAACAGCTCCTTCATCGGCAACCTGCCGAACCTGGCGTGCAGCTCGAACCAGCCATCGACGGCGCCGGGCACCGATACCGGCAGCGGCCCGGTGCGCGGAATGGTGGGGGAATTCAGCTTGTGAAGCTCAGCGCGCAGCGTCTCGAGCGTGAGCGACCGCGGCGATCGGCCACTGCCGTTCAAGCCGTAGAGCTTCTTCGTCCGCGCATCCCAGACGATGGCAAACAGGTCGCCACCCACTCCGTTGCCCGTGGGCTCCATGAGCCCCATCGTGGCGTTCGCGGCGATCGCCGCGTCCACCGCGGTACCGCCGCGCTTGAGCACATCGAGCGCCACCTGGCTCACCAGCGGCTGGCTGGTGGCCGCCATCCCCTGTGTGGCTATGACTTCGGAACGCGTGGGAACGAGCGAACCGCTCGGACGTGATCCGGCGTACCCGCCTTCCATCGTCATCAGGAGCAATACCGTGAGGAGTGAAGCGCGGCGGCGATGTGAATCAGGCCGGCTTCTGGGCACGCGAGATGCCGGATTCGAAAACCTGTCGGACTTCTCCATTGGTGACGCGCTCCTGAAACCGTCCATGAGTGTAGTTAGCCACCACGCGGCGCCAGAACGACACCGCCACCGGATTGCGCAGGTATTCGGTGATTTCCCAGCGACCCGCGAAACGATTGAGGATCAGCTCCACCGCGAGGCGGCCCACGCCACGGCGACGGAAGGTGCGCGCGACGAAGAATTCCGCCATCCGGTAGTCGGCCGGTGCCTTGCCGGGCGTGGCGCTGCCTCGCGCCACCATGGCAAAGCCCACGGGCTCGACGCCGCGCAGGATGACGAGAGGATTGACGGAGGAGTCGCCGAACCAGCGCGCCAGCTGGTCGGACTCGCTGTAACCGATTTCGCCGAGCGAAGTGGCGCTGAAGACGCCGGTGTTGAGCGGCGAAAGATCGTCGAGGTAGTCGCGGTAGACGCTTTCGATCCACTCGCGATCGCGGGCGGCGCCGCGTGCATCACGGACACTGACTGTCACGCTTCCCCTCCAGAAAAAACAAAGCCCGGGCAGAACGTGTTGCGCTCTGTCCGGGCCG
>DASYKM010000218.1:0-10982 GCA_035995425.1 Steroidobacteraceae bacterium | reverse complement strand
TAGAATTCCGCACCTTTTTTCGGGCCCTTCCATGAACGAAATCGCGCGCGAAATTCTTCCCGTGAATCTCGAAGACGAGATGCGCCAGTCGTATCTCGACTACGCCATGAGCGTCATCGTCGGCCGCGCGCTGCCCGATGTCCGCGACGGCTTGAAGCCCGTGCACCGGCGCATTTTGCATGCCATGCGCGAGCTCGGTAACGAATACAACAAGGCCTACAAGAAATCCGCCCGCGTGGTCGGCGACGTCATCGGCAAATACCACCCGCACGGCGACAACGCCGTGTACGACGCGCTGGTACGCATGGCGCAGCCGTTTTCCATGCGTTACCTGCTGGTCGACGGCCAGGGCAACTTCGGCTCGGTGGACGGCGACGCGCCGGCCGCCATGCGTTACACCGAGGTGCGCATGTCGCGCATCGCCGGCGAACTGCTGGCCGACATCGAAAAGGAAACGGTCGACTTCGTTCCGAACTACGACGCCAGCGAAAGCGAGCCGTCGGTCATGCCGGCGCGCTTCCCGAACCTGCTGGTCAATGGCTCCGCGGGAATCGCCGTGGGCATGGCCACCAACGTGCCGCCGCACAACCTCACCGAGATCATCAACGCCTGTCTTGCCGTGCTCGACGATGGCGAAGTGACGCTGGCCACTCTCATGCAGCACGTGCCCGGGCCGGACTTCCCGACCGCCGGCATCATCAATGGCGCCACCGAGATCGCCACCGCCTATCGCACCGGCCGCGGCCGGCTGTCGATTCGCGCGCGCACGCATTTCGAAGACATCGACAAGGTCGGTGGCCGGCAGTCGATCATCGTCACCGAACTGCCATACCAGGTGAACAAGGCGCGCCTGCTCGAGCGCATCGCCGACCTGGTGCGCAACAAGTTGATCGACGGCATCTCCGAGCTGCGCGACGAGTCCGACAAGGACGGCATGCGCGTGGCCATCGAGTTGAAGCGCGGCGAAGTGGCCGAGGTGGTACTCAACAACCTCTTCGCGCAGACGCCGCTCGAGACCGTGTTCGGCATCAACATGGTCGCGCTCATCGACGGCCAGCCGAAACTTCTCGGCCTCAAGGAAATGCTCGAGGCATTCCTGCGGCACCGGCGCGAAATCGTCACGCGCCGCACGATTTTCGATCTCGCCAAGGCGCGCGATCGCGCGCATATCCTGGAAGGCCTGGCGGTCGCGCTCGCCAACATCGACGAAGTCATCGCGCTCATCAAGGCGTCGCCGACGCCACCGGAAGCCAAGACCGCGCTCGCCGCGCGTGAATGGAACTCCGGAGTCGTGCCGCAGCTGCTGGCGCGGGCCGGCGACATTTCCACGCGACCGCAGGGTCTCGCGGCGGAATTTGGCATCGGGCGCGACAGCGGGCGCTATCGGCTCTCCGACATTCAGGCGCAGGCCATTCTCGACATGCGGCTGCACCGGCTCACGGGGCTCGAGCAGGACAAGATCATCGCCGAATACCAGGAGCTGCTCGCCACCATCGTCGATCTCACCGACATTCTCGCGCGCCCCGAAAGGCTCACGCTGGTGATTCGCGAAGAGCTCATCGCCATCCGCGAGCAGTACGGCGATGCGCGCCGCACCGAGATCAACCGCGACCATCTCGATCTATCTACCGAAGACCTCATCGAGCCGCAGGACGTGGTGGTCACGCTGTCGCACGCCGGTTACGCCAAATCACAGCCGGTCACCGAATACCAGGTGCAGCGCCGCGGTGGCCGCGGCAAGGCGGCCACCTCGGTGAAAGACGAAGACTTCGTGGAAAAGCTGTTCGTGGCGCACACCCACGACACCATTCTGTGTTTCTCGAATCGCGGCAAGGTCTATTGGAAACGCGTGTTCGAATTGCCGCAGGCCGGTCGTGGCTCGCGCGGCAAACCCATGGTCAACCTGTTGCCGCTCGAAGAGGGCGAACGCATCAACGCGGTGCTGCCCATCAAGCAGTTCGATGACGAGCATTTCGTGTTCATGGCCACCAGCCAGGGCACGGTCAAGAAAACGCCGTTGTCGGCGTTCTCGCGACCGCGGGCCAGCGGCATCATCGCGCTCGGGCTCGACACCGACGATCGCCTCGTGGGCGTGGCCCTGACAGATGGGCGCAGGGAAATCATCCTTTCGTCGAGCGGTGGCAAATCGATCCGCTTCAATGAAGAAGAGGTACGGCCGATGGGCCGCGAGGCCACCGGCGTTCGCGGCATCAAGCTTGGTGTCGGCCAGGAACTCATTTCATTGATCGTCGTTGGCGACGGATTGGTGCTCACCGCGTCGGCCAATGGCTTCGGCAAGCTCACGCCGCTCGAGGATTTCCCGCAGCACGGCCGCGGCGGGCAGGGCGTGATCGCGCTGCAAACCACCGAACGCAACGGCGAAATGGTGGCGGCGCTGCAAGTGAATTCGGATCATGAGCTCATGATGATTAGTTCTACTGGCACGCTGGTGCGTACGCCGGTCGGCGAAATCTCGGTGGTCGGACGCAACACGCAGGGCGTTCGCCTCATCCGGCTGGGTGAAGGCGAGCGTTTGACGGGTGTCGAACGCATCGAAAGCCTGGGCGAAGTGACGCCGGGATCGGAACCACCGCCCGATTCTCTCGGCAGCCCGGAAGACATCCCCTCCGAGACGCCGCCGTCCTGATATATTCCGCGCCGCCCGGGCAATAACGTCCGGGCGGCATAACGGTCGGGCAATAAGGTCCGCACGAGAGGTTATTTCAATGCGCGTATTCAACTTCGCTGCAGGGCCGGCCACGCTGCCCCTGGAAGTTCTCCAACAGGCTCAGGCCGAGATGACCGACTGGAAGGCCAGTGGCATGTCGGTGATGGAAGTCTCCCATCGCAGCAAGGCGTTCATCGCCGTCGCCCAGGAGGCTGAAGCCGACCTGCGCGAGCTGCTCGCCATCCCCTCTAACTACAAGGTGCTGTTCCTGCAGGGCGGCGCCACCGGCATGTTCTCGGCGATCCCGATGAACCTCGCCACCGCGGAATCCACCGTGGATTACGTGAACACCGGTGCCTGGTCGAAGAAGGCCATCGGTGAAGCGAAGCGATATGCCAGGGTCAATCTTGCGGCTGATGAATCGGCCAGCAATTACACCTCGGTTCCCGATCAGTCGGCGCTCAAGCTCACGCCCGGCGCCGCGTACTTTCACTACGTCGCCAACGAGACCATTGCCGGCGTCGAATTTCCGTACGTCCCGCAGACTGGCGGCGTGCCGCTGGTGTGCGACATGTCGTCGAACATCCTGTCCCGCCCGGTCGATGTGTCGAAGTACGGACTCATCTACGCGGGTGCGCAGAAGAACATCGGCCCGTCGGGCCTCTGCGTCGTGATCGTGCGCGATGACCTGATCGGCAAGGCGCGCCCCGGCACGCCGTCGATCTGGGACTTCAAGGCCATGGCCGACGAAGGCTCGATGCTCAATACACCGCCGACTTTCGGCTGGTACTTCGCGGGCCTGGTTTTCAAGTGGCTCAAGAAGCAAGGTGGCGTCAAAGCCATGGAAGAGCGCAATCGTGCCAAGGCGGAAAGGCTCTACGGCTTCATCGAGTCTTCGGGCTACTACAAGAACCCGATCGCCCAGAACTGCCGTTCGTGGATGAACGTGCCGTTCACGCTGCCGAACGCCGAGCTCGACAAGACCTTCTGTGCGAATGCCGCCAAAGTGGGCCTCGTGAATCTCGAAGGCCATCGCTCGGTGGGCGGCATGCGCGCCAGCATCTACAACGCCATGCCGATCGAGGGCATCGACGCGCTGATCGAGTTCATGACTGATTTCCAGCTTTCCCAGACCTCGCGGGCTTAGTCAGCTTCGAGGGCCTGCGGAAGTTTCAAAGAGTCACTGGCAATAAGGTCAGTGGCATCAACGCGGCGGGCAAGAAGGTCCGCGCCAGGAGTTAGACAATGCGATTCAAGATCCAGACCCTGAACAACATCAGCATCAAGGGACTCGAGCGGCTGCCGCGCGAACGTTTCGAGGTGGCCTCGGAGATCGTCAATCCCGACGCCGTCCTGGTTCGCTCCGCCGACATGCACAAACTGCCGATCCCCGATTCACTGCGCGCCGTGGGCCGCGCCGGTGCCGGCACCAACAACATTCCGGTCGAAGCGCTGTCGAAGAAGGGTATTCCGGTGTTCAACGCACCCGGCGCCAATGCGAACGCCGTGAAAGAGCTGGTCCTCGCCGGCATGTTCCTGGCCGCGCGCAACATCTGCCAGGCCTGGGCGTTCGCCAAGTCGCAGCAGGGTGACGATCACGCCATCGATCTCGCGGTCGAAAAGGGCAAGAAGAATTTCGTCGGCTTCGAACTACCCGGCCGCACGCTCGGGGTCATCGGCCTCGGCGCCATCGGTGTCGAAGTCGCGAACTCCGCGCTCAGCCTCGGCATGAAAGTGCTCGGCTACGATCCCCAGATCACCGTGCAACGTGCCTGGCAGCTGTCGTCCAGCGTCGAGCAGGCGTTGTCGCTCGACGACCTGTTCGTGCGCTCCGACGTCATCTCCGTGCACGTGCCGCTCACGCCCGAGACCCGTGGTCTCGTGAACGAGGCGCGCCTCAAGCTCATGCGCAAGGACGGCGTGATCCTGAATTTCGCGCGCGCGCCGATCGTCGACGAAAAGGCTATTGTTGCCGCGCTCGACGATGCCCGGCTGCAAGGCTACGTCTGCGATTTCCCGAGCAATGCGCTCAAGGATCACCCCAAGGTGGTCACGCTGCCGCATCTCGGCGCTTCGACCAACGAAGCCGAGGACAACTGCGCCGTCATGGTGGCCGACACGGTCAAGGACTATCTCGAGAACGGCAACATCAAGAACAGCGTGAACTTCCCGGAAGTGGTGCTGCCGCGTGCGCCCAAGACCGCGCGCATCTGCATCGCCAACAGCAACGTGCCTAACATGGTGGGCCAGATCTCGACCGTCCTCGCGGGCGCTTCGCTGAACATCGCCGAGTTGCTCAACAAGTCCCGCGGCGAATACGCCTATACGCTCATCGACACCGATGGGTCGGTGGACAACGGCGTGATGGACAAGGTGCGTGCGATCAGCGGCGTGCTGGCTGCCCGGGTGATATAACTGCGCGCAGTTCTGGCGGCCGGGTGGGGCGGTCGATGGCGAAGTCCTTGAAAAGCAAACGTGGCGCGAAGAGCGCGCCGGTGCCTGCGGTTGCGGAATCGCCGCTCGCATCGCTGCGCGCGGAAATCGACGCCGTGGATGCCCGCATTCACGATCTGCTGAACGACCGCGCGCGGCTCGCGCGCCAGGCCGGCATTTCCAAGCACGCCGATGGACACACGGTCGACTACTACCGTCCGGAACGCGAGGCGCAGGTGCTGCGCATGGCTCGTGCGCGCAATAAAGGCCCGCTGCGCACCGAGGAAATCCTGCGGCTGTTCCGCGAGATCATGTCCGCCTGCCTGGCTCAGGAAGAGCCGCTCAAGGTGGGCTATCTCGGTCCCGAGGGCACCTTCTCGCAAACCGCCACGCTCAAGCACTTCGGCCATTCGGTGCGCGCGCTCGCGCTTGCCTCGGTGAACGAGATATTCCACGAGGTGGAAGCCGGGCTCGCCGATTTCGGCGTCGTGCCCGTGGAGAATTCCACCGAGGGCGCGGTCAATCACACGCTCGACACCTTGTTAGGCTCGCCGCTGCGCATCTGCGGCGAAGTGGAGCTGCGCATCCACCAGTTCCTCATGGGCGGCATGGACTCGCTGGCGAAGGTCCAGCGCATCTGCAGCCATCCGCAGTCACTGGCGCAGTGTCGCGGCTGGCTCGACGAACACCTGCCCGACGTGCCGCGCATTCCCATGAGCAGCAACGCCGAAGCGGCGCGTCGCGCCCGCGATGAAACCGGCACCGCGGCGATCGCCGGGGAAACCGCGGCGGACGTTTATGGCCTGAAACTGCTGGCCACGGAAATCGAAGACAGCGACGACAACACCACGCGGTTTTTTGTAGTGGGACGCAAGGTGTTCAAGCCGAGCGGCGAGGATCGCACCACCATTCTCTGTTCGGCGCTGCACACCGATTCGCCCGGCGCGCTGTTCCGCCTGCTCGAGCCGCTGGCGAAAAACAAGATCAGCATGACGCGCATCGAGTCGCGCCCTTCCCGCCGCAAGAAGTGGGACTACGTTTTCTTCTTCGACATCGAAGGGCACGCCGACGACGCACACGTCGCGCGGGCGCTCAAGGCGCTCAAGAAGCGTGCCTCGCTGTTCCGCGTGCTCGGATCCTATCCACGCGCCGTGGCGTGAGCTCATTCTTCACTTCGGCATCGTCCATGCCGCCAGCCATTCCTCGCCCGAAGCCTTCGCCTTCATGTCCTTGATCAGCGCCGACTCTATGCCGGGCATGTGTGCGGCGCCGTAGAACACCGCGATGCGGCGCTGCTTCTTGAAGGCCAGCACTTCCTTGATCTTGTTCACGACCACGTTGTTGCGTCCGCTGACAATCACCGTTCCGTCTTTCCCCTCGATTGCCGCCGTCAGCGACTCCATCTGGTCGAGCGACTTCGCCAGCACCTTCTTGAACTCGGCCGCTGAATCCCGGCTCATCAAAATGCGAATCAGGCCGAACGTGTCGAGCTCACTCATCGCCGCCGAGTTCATCTGGCCGTTCAACTGCGCCTGCATCGCACGCGCGAACAGGGTTATCGTCGTTTCCCCGCGTTCCTTCTGCATCGTTTCGAACTCCTCCGCCGTGGCGTCGGCGTGAACCATGTTCTTCCTGGTGTAATCGATGGCGCCGAGCTGGAAGGTGAGATTGAGGTACTGCCCCGCCGCCTGCTGGATTGAGCTGACCGCTCCTCCGCGCGGCTGAAGTTCCCTCTGCTCATCCGTGAGAGGTGCGCTTTCTGTCAGTCTCTTCGGGTCCCCGACCAGTTCGAAGAGCACGGTGTCATACGCATCGAAGCGCCGGTTCAGCTCCTGGTAGTAAGCGTCGTCGGCGATATGCACCACGCCGATGAGGTCGATTTTCTTGCCGGACGGCATCGTGAATGTCTTGATCGCGATCTCCAGCCGGGCGCTTTTCGCGTCCTCCGCAAAGCGGATGTAGTCCGGCAGTTCGCCGGCGTGAACGACCTGAAACCCAAGCACAACGAGGATAGCCAGCAGCGGGCGAGATCGTGCATTCATGCCGGATGGTTTCGGCAACAGGGCCGCGGTGTCAATCTCCGGCCTGCTAGGATTCGACGCATGTCTCCCTCACTCACGGACCCCGGCCAGCTGGCCGTCGACAGCGTCCGCTCGCTGTCGCCGTACGTTCCCGGCAAGCCCATCGAGGAGTTGCAGCGCGAGCTCGGGCTCGAGGACATCATCAAGCTGGCGTCGAACGAGAATCCGGCGGGCGCGAGTCCGCTCGCGCTCGCCGCCATGCAGCGCGCGCTCACCGAGAGCTGGCTGTATCCCGATGGCAGCGGCCACGCCCTCAAGACCAGGCTGGCGGCGAAGCTCGGCGTCGATATCGCGCGGATCACGCTCGGCAACGGCTCCAACGATCTGCTCGTCCTGCTTGCGGAAGCCTTTCTGCAGCCCGGCCTCGAAGCCATCTACTCGCAGTACGCGTTCGCGGTGTATCCCATCGCCATCCAGGCCACCGGCGCCACGGGTGTCGTCACGCCGGCGAATCCGGCTGATTCCACGATGCCGCTCGGGCACGACCTGGCGGCGATGTCGCGCGCCGTCACGCCGCGCACCCGCATCGTGTTCATCGCCAACCCTAACAATCCCACCGGCACCTGGGTGCCTGCGCCCGCGCTCAAGGCATTCATCGCGGCGATGCCGGCGCACGTATTGGTGGCGCTCGATGAAGCGTACTTCGAATACACCGCGGACCTCGGCCTGCAGGATGGCGTTGCGTGGCTCGATGAGTTTCCGAATCTCGTCGTGCTGCGCACCTTCTCCAAGGCGTATGGCCTTGCCGGCGTGCGCGTCGGATACGCCGTGAGTCATCCATCGGTGGCGGGCATGCTCAACCGCGTGCGCCAGGCATTCAATGTGTCGGTGGTCGGGCTCGCCGGCGCGTGCGCGGCTCTGGACGATCCGGCGCACGTCGCGGCGGCGGTCAAGGTGGCGGTCAGCGAGCGCGCCCGCGTCGCCGCACAGCTCGAGAAAGCCGGCACGCGCGTGTTGCCGTCGGCCGGCAATTTCCTGCTGGTGCACGTGGGCGCCAATGCCAGGGAAAAATTCGAATCACTCCTGCGACACGGTGTCATCGTGCGTCCGGTCGGCAACTATGGGTTACCCGAACATCTGCGGGTGACGCTCGGGACGCGCGAGCAGAACGATCGTTTCCTCAAGTCCTGGGAAGCTTGATAGCCTCTCCCCGAATGAGCGCAGCTTCAGTTCCCATTGTCACCATCGACGGTCCGTCGAGTTCCGGTAAGGGCACGATCAGCCGCATCGTTGCCTCCAAGGTCGGCTGGCAACTGCTCGACAGCGGCGCCTTGTACCGGCTCGTGGCACTCGGTGGCATCCTCAAGGAGCTCGACCCGGATGACGTGGAACAACACGTCGCGGTTGCGCGTTCCATGCAAGTGGAGTTCGGCTCCGTAGCCACCGGAGATGAGCACGTGCTGCTCGACGGCAAGGACGTCACCCGGAAAATCCGCACCGAGCAGGCGGGGGCGGGCGCCTCCCGCGTGGCGGCCTGGCCGGCGGTCCGGTCCGCCCTGACTGACCGGCAAAGATCCTTCGCCCAACCCCCGGGTCTGGTCGCCGATGGACGCGATATGGGCACCGTCATCTTTCCGGAGGCCCAGTTGAAGGTTTTCCTCACGGCGACCGCCGAAGAACGTGCCCAAAGACGTCATAAGCAGTTGATCGAAAAGGGCTCCGCTGCTAGTCTTGCCGCCCTTTCGCGGGAGATCGCGGAGCGCGATTTGCGGGATTCCACCCGCCAGGTCGCCCCGCTCAGACCCGCGCCGGACGCGCAGCTACTCGACTCCACCGGATTGAGTATCGACGCCGTCGTAGAGCGGGTCCTCTCGCTCGGGCGCGAACGCGGTCTCTGGCCAAAGGTTGATTAGCATTCTTGGTTGCTCCGCACGGACGCGGGGTTGTGTGTAGCTGCCTCGGGGGGACCGGATTTCCCGCGAGCGTCAATAAGCCCGGCAACTGCATCAAAAGATTAAGCAGGCCGCGCAAGTGGAAATTAAATGACAGAAAGTTTTGCCCAGCTCTTCGAACAGAGCCTCGCTAACCAGCGCATCCGCCCCGGAATGATCCTCACTGGCCTCGTCGTCGACGTAGGCGATGACATGGTGATCATCAATGTGGGCCTCAAATCCGAAGCAGTCATCCCCCTCGAGCAGTTCAAGAACGAGCGCGGGGAAATCGAGGTCAAGGCCGGCGACAGCGTCGAAGTCGCACTCGATGCGATGGAAGACGGCACCGGCGAAACGCGCCTTTCGCGCGAAAAAGCCAAGCGTGCCCGCACCTGGACTCGCCTCGAAGAGAGCTTCAACAAATCCGAAATCGTCACCGGCACCATCACGGGCCGTGTGAAGGGTGGTTTCACCGTCGAGATCGACAACGTCCGCGCGTTCCTGCCAGGTTCGCTCGTCGATGTTCGTCCGGTCCGCGACACCGCCTACCTCGAAGGCAAGTCCCTCGAGTTCAAGGTCATCAAGCTCGATCAGAAGCGCAACAACGTTGTCGTCTCTCGCCGTGCAGTAGTTGAACAGGAGTTCTCCGCCGAGCGCAGCGCGCTCATGGACAACCTGCAGGAAGGCACCGTGCTCAAGGGCACGGTCAAGAATCTCACCGACTACGGCGCGTTCGTGGATCTCGGTGGCATCGATGGCCTGCTGCACATCACCGACATGGCGTGGAAGCGCGTCAAGCATCCGTCGGAAGTGGTCAAGGTTGGCGACGAGATCGACGTCCGCATCCTGAAATTCGATCGCGAGCGTTCACGTGTTTCGCTGGGCTTGAAGCAGCTCGGCGCCGATCCGTGGGAGAACATCGCCCGCCGTTATCCTCCGAATACGCGTGTATTCGGCAAGGTCACGAACATCGCCGACTACGGCGCGTTCGTGGAGATCGAAGATGGCGTCGAAGGCCTGGTCCACGTTTCCGAAATGGACTGGACCAACAAGAACGTCAACCCGGCCAAGGTCGTGCACTCGGGCCAGGAAGTCGAAGTCATGGTGCTCGACGTGGACGAAGAGCGTCGCCGGATCAGCCTCGGCCTCAAGCAGTGCAAGCAGAATCCGTGGAAGGAGTTCGCCGAGAACTTCAACCGGGGCGACAAGGTTGCGGGCCAGATCAAGTCCATCACCGACTTCGGTGTGTTCATCGGTCTCGCCGGCAACATCGACGGCCTCGTGCATCTGTCGGATCTCTCCTGGGATGTGGCGGGCGAAGAAGCCGTGCGCAACTACCAGAAGGGCCAGCAGGTCGAAGCCATGGTGCTGTCGATCGACCCGGAGCGTGAGCGCATTTCGCTCGGCATCAAGCAGCTCGCGCAGGATCCGTTCAGCGAGTACATCGCCACCAATCCGAAGGGCACCATCGTCAAGGGTGTCGTCAAGGAAGTGGACGCGCGCGGCGCGATCATCGACCTGGGCAGCGGCATCGAAGGCCAGCTGCGTGCTTCCGAGCTCGCGCGCGACCGCGTCGAAGACGCGCGCACCGTGCTCAAGGTGGGCCAGGAAATCGAAGCCCGGTTCACCGGCGTCGACCGCAAGACGCGTACGATCGCCCTGTCCATCAAGGCCAAGGAAATTCACGAGGAGAACGAGGCCGTGTCGAACTACCGTTCGGACCAGCCGTCTTCGGGCACCAGCCTCGGCGATCTGTTGAAAGAACAAATTGGCGGCGATCGATAAAATAGGATAACGGCCCATGACGAAGTCCGAGCTCATCGAGATCATCACGGCGAAACAGAAACACCTGCCCGCCAAGGATGTGGAGCTCGCGCTCAAACAGATCCTCGAGATCATGAGCGATGCCCTGTCGGCGGGAGATCGCAT
>DASYKM010000217.1:0-8149 GCA_035995425.1 Steroidobacteraceae bacterium | reverse complement strand
CCCGGTCGTGCTCGTGGTGGATGACGACCCTAGTGTTCGCGAATCGCTCGGCAATCTGATCCGCTCGGCAGGCTTCACGGTTCAGGCTTACGAGTCCGCCAGGGAATTCCTGCGTAACGCCCGTCCAGAGGGTCCTTGCTGCCTGGTTCTCGATGTGCGCCTGCCAGGACTGAGCGGCCTCGAGCTGCAGCAGGAGCTGCTCAGGGCGCGCGCGGCGATTCCCATCATATTCATCACCGGATACGCGGACATTCCGACCATCGTGCAAGCCATGAAGGCAGGCGCCGTCGAGTTCCTGCCGAAGCCCTTTTGCGAGGCGGACTTGCTCGACGCGATTCGTGATGCGCTGACACGCGCGACCGTTGCACACGATCGGCGAACCGCTGTCGATGCCATCCGTCGAAGGGCGGCGTTGCTGACGCAGCGTGAACAGCAGGTGATGCAGTCATTGCTGACTGGCTTGCTGAACAAGCAAGTGGCAGCAGAGCTCGGGATCAGCGAAATCACCGTAAAGATTCATCGCCGCCGCATTATGGAAAAGATGGCAGTGTCTTCGATGATGGAGCTGGCCCTCACGATCGAAAAATTGCAGATGGATGGCGCCTTTTCATAGAGGAATCTGTACCGCGGCGTGGCGGAGCTGTACCTTTTCTCCCCCACATTGGATTGATGATGGTGTGCGCAAGTGAGCGGCGTAGCTAGTGGGCACCTCATTGCTGTGGTCGACGATGAGCGACACGTGCGGGAGGCCATCGAAAATCTGCTGAAGTCGGCCGGCTTTCGGGCCGAAGGGTTTGCGTCGGCCGAGGACTTTCTGCATGCGCCACCCTTCGCCGAGACGTTGTGCGTCGTGCTCGACATGCAGTTGCCGGGTATGAGCGGACTGCAGTTGCAGCGGCGGCTGTGCGAGCTCGGGATGCGAATGCCGATCATCTTCGTCTCTGCGACGGACGGCCACCTGCGCGAGCAGGCGCTTCGTGCCGGCGCCCTGGCATTTCTGGAAAAGCCCTTCCTCGACGAAGAACTCCTGGGAGCGGTGCACACCGCGATTGCGGCCGGACTTAGTTAGGCGGCGGGCGCGCGAAATCATACGAACGTGTGATAGCGGCACGGCAGGCTCCTTCCATATGCTGCACGATTCGTAGTGCTGGAGATGAGTGCCGTGCAAAAGTTAGGGACTTCTCTGACAAACGAAATGCATGCCGCGGCGTCATGCCCCATGCTCGGACCGCTGCAGCGTATTGCGTCGATGAAGAAATACCGTGTAGGTGAAACCATCTACTTTCAGCAACAACGCTCCGACTACTGGTATCGAATCGTCAGCGGTGCGGCGCGAGAATGCAGTCTCACCGCCGACGGGCGCCGCCAGGTCGTGGGGTTTCTGCTACCCGGCGACGTGTGTGGGTTTTCGGCCCGCGCCGCGCGCGATGTCGCCGGAGAAATCATCGCCGAATCGGTGATCGAATGCTTCCCGCGAGGGCAGGCCGAGGCTCTCGCCGAGTCCGATCCACAGGTAGCCCGCAGGATGCGCGAGATGGCCTTCGACGCGCTCGATCGCATGCAGGCGCGCACTCTGCTGCTTGGTTGCGAAAGCGCGGTCGAGAAGGTGTGCGCATTTCTACTCGAAATGTCAGCGCGTTCCGATACTGCGACTGGAAATATCATCTCGCTGCCCATGAGTCGATACGATATCGCGGACTATCTCAGCCTTGCGGTGGAGACGGTGAGTCGAACTTTCACCGCGTTGCGCCGCCAGTGCATCATCGCATTGACTGGCAGCCGATGTGTTCGAGTACTGGACCATGATCTGCTCGCCCGATTCGGCGACGCTGGTGTATCGCACGCCTCTCCAGCCGGTATTTCGCGCGTGTTGACGCGAATCAAGGCGCACAACGCGAACTAGTCGAAGATGGCGTCCATGAAAACCATCGACGCTACAGGCGAGGAAATTGACGCGGCGATCCCCGAGGCGAGCGTGCTCAAGCGGCGATGGCGAGGGCTGCTGCTTCTGGGAATAGTGCAGGTCATTGGCGGTGCATTCGCGATCGCCGTGCCGGTGGCCGCTTCACTGGCCGCGGCGCTGGTGTTCGGCGCAGTGCTGCTCGTCCTCGGAGTGTTCCAGGCGGTGCACGCGATCACCGTCCGGAAATCGAAAGTAGTGTTCTTACAATTGCTGGGCGGCCTGTTGTACATCGTCACTGGTGCGTTGTTATTTTGGTTTCCAGTATCCGGCGCAATATCGCTGACGATTCTGGTTGCGGCACTGCTGATTGCCGATGGGGTCATCCGTTGTGCGCTGGCCTATCGACTCAGGCCCGTCCAGGGATGGGGGTGGTTTCTGTGCGCCGGCATTGCCAGCGCGGTGGTCGGGATCTTGCTCCTGATCGGCTGGCCCCTCACCGGTCTCTGGGCGCTCGGACTGTTGTTAGGCGTCAACTTGCTGTTCGGTGGAATGACCAATGGCGCGCTGGCTGTCGCATTTCGTACGAGCGTGTCGCGCGCGTCGCGGTGCGCGCCTCGCGATGAGCTGCGCGATCTGCCGGCCTGACATCTCCCAGCCGGGGCGCATCTATTTATCTTCGTGCCACTGGTAGCGCCGCGCCGGCGATGCGCTGAATACCGGCCAGCAGCGACGCCAAATCCCACGCGCCGTCGTGGCGATATCCATTGATGTAGAACGTGGGCGTGCCGTTCACGCCACTGCGCACACCGCTCATGAAGTCGTCGCGGACACGCTCCAGGTAAACGTGGCTTTGGATTGCGAGCGCGAACTTCGCGACGTCGAGCTCGAGCGCACGGGCGGCGGAGATCAGGGCGTCGTACGTCAGCGGTGCGCGGACCGTGAACAGTCGGTCGTGCATCACCCAGAATTTGTACTGATTGCCTGCGGCCTCGGCCGCTTCGGCGGCCGTAGCGGCGTGGGCATGCACGGTCGTCAGCGGAAAGTGCCGGTATACGAAGCACATGCGGCTCCGCAGCTGTGCCTGCAGGGCAGTCACGTCAGGGTGGGCGGCACGGCATGCCGGACACTCGTAGTCGCCATACTCCACGACCTTGGTGGCGGCGGACAACGGGCCCCGGATGTGGTCCCTGCCGGGAACGATCGGCCTTGCAAGGGTTGTAGCCCACACGTTGGTATTCATCGAAGCACCGCCAGGTAGTTGGGTACTCCATATTCATGCGGGTTGAGCCGAAGGTCACTGATGCAGATCAACGCTGGCCGTGCAGGTGACGAGCACGCTGGGCCACCAGCAATCAGCGGAACAAGCCATGACTATCCGGAAACTGGAACGCGCTGAATGGAACGGCCTCTGTCTGCGTGTGACGCGATACTGCAGTGGCATGCAAGCAATGGTCGAAATAATGTCCCTGGAGTTCGGCTGCCAGGTCGAGGTGCATCGATTGCCGATGTTCGGCATGAGTTACGACCCGCGCAACGACGTGCTGGAGCTGTTGATAGGCGATCTCGACCACCTGATTCGATCGCCGCGCGAGCTCTACTTCGACGACGCGCCGCTCGGCAGTATGGCGCTGCAAATCGTTGATGCCGACGGCGTACGCCAAATCGTGACCTTGCGGTATCCGTTGATGCTGCCGTCCCCGGATCGCGATGCTCACCGCGCCTGAAGAGGAGTTGACCCGCGAACTGGCACGCCAACGGCAATTCGCGATGATGGTTGCGCACGAGATGCGCAATCTCATTGCGCCGCTGACCTACGGCGTGGAGTTGCTCGCTCGAACCGATCCGGAATCGGCGATTGCCGTGCGGTCTTCCGTCGCATTGCAGTTGACGCACTTGAAGCGCTTCATCGAGGACCTGCTGGATGTCGCCTGCAGCGAGGCGGGGTTCATGCGCCTCAGTATCGACACCGTCGACCTGCGCGCAGTGGTAGGCGCCGCGATCGACGTTGCGCGGCCGGTGATCGTGGCACGGAATCAACAACTGTCGATCGAGGGTGATCCATGCGCGCCGGCGACAGTCGCCGGCGATTACTGCAGGCTCACGCAAGTGTTGGCAAATCTGCTGATCAACGCGGCCAAGTACACACCCAGGGGTGGCGACATTCAGGTATTCATTGAGCGCGTAACACCTTTGCTAAGGGTGTGTGTACGCGACACGGGCGTCGGGATCGCCGACGATGTACTGCCGCGGATCTTCGATGCCGGCGCGCGCAGTGCACTGCCGTACGACAAGACGCTTGGCGGGCTCGGCCTTGGCTTGGCCGTGGCACGACACCTTGTTGAATTGCACGGCGGCACTCTGCGTGCGCAGAGTGCTGGGCCAGGAAAAGGCAGCGAGTTCGTCGTGCTCCTGCCTGCGGAAGGGACCTGCTGAACGGTGCCGCCGTCAGGCGGCCGCCGCGGATTGCGCGACGGGCTGCGCGTCCTGAACCTCGATCTTTCGGCTCGCTTGTGTCTCGTTCGGGAGGGGCACCGTGATCTCCAGGACGCCACTTGCGAAGTTCGCACGTATGTCAGTCTCGCGCGTGCCTTCGGGCAGCGCGATGCTGCGCATGAATCGGCCGTAACGGAGCTCGGTGCGTCGCACGCCCTTTTCGCCGACCTCGTGTTTCTCGCGACGTTCCCCGGACAGGGTGAGCACGCCGTTGGTTACTTCGACGACGACGTCCTGCGGGCTGAGTCCCGGAAGGTCGGCGCGGACCACGAGCTTGCCGTCGCGTTCGAAGGTATCGACCGCCGGAATGAAGTCGACCGGTGGAGCAAGTGCCGCAGGAATGCCCGGCACGAGACCGTTGCCGAAAACCTGGCCGAACAACTCGTCCATGTCCTCCGACAATCTGCGCATGAGGCGCAGAGGACTTCCGGACCAGGTGCTCAAGTCGCCCGCCGACGTTGGCATTGCGGCGGGTTGCTTTACCGGCGCGTTCGGCCGGGTATCGGTTTCGGCAGCTTGATGTGACTGTGTCTGAGGCTGTGTCATCGGGCTCTCCTGGTCGTGCAGCGCGATCAGCGGGACTTCCTGCTGCGCGCGCCGCGTTTGGGGGTGGTCTTCCTGGCGTGGGCGAGATGCGCGAGTGCGCGCAGAATTCCATCCGCTCCGGGGTTGACGCCGATCGGCGATACGTAGTTCCAGCGTACGACACCATCACCGTCGACGACGAACAGCGCCCGCTCGCTGACACCCATCGAAGCGCGGTAGACGCCGTACGCGCGCGACACCGAGCCCTTCGGTTCGAAGTCCGCGAGCAGCGGGAATCTGAGATTTCGGCTTTTCGCAAACGCGGCGTGGCACCACACGCCATCCACCGAAATGCCGAGCAGCTGCGCGTTGTACTTGCCGAACTCCTGCATGACTTCCTGGTACAGCACCAGTTGGTCATTGCACACCGGGCTCCAGTCCGCGGGATAGAAGACGAGCACGACGGGCCGGTCGCGAAATTCCTCGAGCGACAGAAATTGGTCCGGTGTCGACGGCAGGTGCAGCTCGGGCGCGGTCCGACCGATGGCTACCGGGACAGTGGGCGCCGAAACCTTGTTCATGGTGTCGAAGGTGGCGGGCGCCGGACATCCTTGCCTTGACCCGCGTCAAGAGCGGCGCGATATCGCGGCGACCAACGTCGCAGCACGCGCATCGTCGAAGCGGCAATCGCTCGATTGTGGTCGATGATCAGCGGACTGATTCCCATGGATGCCGCCGCGGCGAGCAGCATTGACTGTGCGGCGCCGACGGGTAGCAGGCGCGCGTTCATGGATTGCGACAGGATCAACAGTGTGAGCTCGCCGGCGTGTGCCAACACCGAGGCTGCGCGCAGCGAGTTCATCAGGTCATACCCGACCACTCGCAACGCCGCGGCGGCGAACAGCGGCTTTGCCAGAACGAACAGTGCCAGCCAAAGCGCGGTTTGCGCCGGCGCGGCGGCGATCACTCCGGGATCGACCTGCATGCCGACCGTCACGAAGAACAAGCCCAACAACATGTCTCGGAACGGAGTGAGTTGTTCGGATACACGACGCTTGAGATCGCTCTCGCCAACGGCGACGCCGGCCAGAAACGCGCCGATCGTGGGCGCCGCACCTAGCTTTTCCGCGACGTAGGCCGTGCCCAGCGCGAGCAGCAGCGAGGACAACAGGAACAAGTCGACGGACTTGCGCTTGCCGATCCAGGTCAGCCCGGTGCGAAGGATCGGACTGCCTACCCACAACAGTGCGCCGAGGCTGAGCGCCGCGATGGCGAGCTGGCGCAACGCCGGAAGAAATTCGATCGAACCTCGCGCGCCGGCGGAATCGATGACGACCAGAAAGGGCAGCGCTGCGACATCCTGGAATAGCAGAACGCCGGTTGCGAATCGGCCGTGGGGTCGAGCGAGCTCGTTCCGTTCGTGAAGCTGCTTGAGCGCGATGCCGGTGGAACACATCGCAGCGGCGCCACCGGCGAGCACCGCCGCGGGCCAGGGTGCTCCGAGGATATGTGCCACGTACGCGGCGCTCGTCATGGTTGCGCCGACCTGCAACGAGCCGGCCACGAACACCGCGCGTCGGGCTGCCCACATCTCGGCCCACGAGAACTCCAGTCCCACCATGAACATGAGGAGGATGAGGCCGATTTCGGCAAGGAAATGCGCGCCCTCGCTCGCCGGGACGAAACCGAATCCGAAAGGCCCCACCATCAGGCCCGCGAATAGATAGCCGAGGATGGATGGCAGGCCCAGCCGGCTCAACAACGCAATCGACAGCGTCGAAGCGCCGATCAGCGTAAGCGTTTCGATCACGAGCGCTTCATTCACAGGAATCGATTCTACCGATTGGTCGCGTTGACAGAGTTGACATGGGTCAACGCAAGGCCGTTCGCCACGTGATGCGCCGCGCGGGGCGACTGGCGCGGCCGTGCACCCGATTGATTTGCGTCAAGGCGAGGCGCCTTTTCAGCATTGAGTATTGCCCACAGTTTCCCGCCACCTCCACGGAGAGCCATCCATGAAAGCGAATCAGGTTCCAAAGTGTTTCAACTTCCTCGTGGCATGCGCTGCGCTGGCGGGTGCGGTCATCCCCAGTACCGCCTCTGCCGAAGTAGCGATCGTCGTGGTCGACGTCGTCGCGGTAGCCGACGGATATCGCTTCAGCGATTTGAAAGGCAACGACGTCATGAATCCGAAGGGCGAGACGATCGGGGAGCTCGACGATCTGATGTTCGTCGGCAAGGACCGGGTGGTGTTCGCGATCATCGAGGTTGGTGGCTTCCTTGGCATTGGCAGCCACCTGATCGCGGTGCCTTACAAGTCCCTCGAAATCAGCAATGGCGGCAAACGCATCGTGCTGCCGGGCGCGTCGAAGGAACAGGTCAAGGGCCTGCCGGAGTTCAAGTACAAAGATGGTTCAACACGGAGTAAGTAACATGAGACTCGATTCAGATATCAAGCGCGACGTCGAAGATGAGCTTCGCTTCGATCCAGACATCGACGCGACCGACATCGCCGTGGCCGTGAGCAAGGGCGTCGTGACGCTCAGCGGTTTCGTGCGCAGCTATTCGCAGAAGACGCAGTCCGAGCGCGATGCCAAGCGTATTGCAGGCGTGGTCGGTGTCGCCAACGACATCGAGGTGCGGCTGCCGGTGATCGACGAACGGCCCGATCCGGAAATCGTCCGCGACGCGGTGAACGCGTTGAAGGCGGAGCTGCCGTACTCATCCGAGAACATCAAGGTGATCGTCAAGAATGGCTGGCTGACGCTCGAAGGCAACGTGGAGTGGAACTACTCCCGTGAGCGTGCGGAGCGCGCGGTGAAACGCGCGCGAGGAGTGAAGGGCGTCAGCAACTCGATCGTCGTCAAGCCGCAGGTGGCGCCTCATGAGATCCGCCGCAAGATCGAGGACGCATTCCGCCGCAGCGCCGAGATCGATGCGAGCCGCGTCACCGTCGAAGCGAATGGCAGCGAAGTCGTCCTGCGCGGTACGGTCAGGGCCTGGGCTGAGCGCCAGGAAGCCGAACGTGCGGCATGGGCGGCGCCGGGGGTGACGAAAGTCGACAACCGCATCACGATCAGTCCGTAGCGCGTCGCACCGGCGCTCGCAGCACGCGCAAGAACGAGTGGCCGGTACAACTGACGGCGTCGCGGACGCCCCCCGACGTTCGCGACGCCGTTATTTTTCGCTCGCGCGGCCGACAGGTGCCGGGTTCAACCCGGCGCCGCC
>DASYKM010000216.1:0-2924 GCA_035995425.1 Steroidobacteraceae bacterium | reverse complement strand
TCGCGTCCACACTCAACTTCACCCGCGCAGCCGAGCAGTGCAATGTCACGCAACCCGCCCTGACCAAGGGGGTGCAGAAGCTCGAGCAGGAGCTCGGCGGCCAGTTGATCTACCGCGAGCGCCAGCTGACGCAGCTCACCGACCTTGGAAAGGAAGTCCTTCCGATGCTGGAGCGTACACTGGCCTCGGCAGAGACGGTGCGTCGCAGAGCGCAGGAGTTCAAACGCAAGGAGGTCGCGCCACTGAAGATCGGCCTCGCCCCCTCCATCTCGGCGTCGCTCGTCCTCGAGCTGATCGCGGAGATCGCAAAGTTCGTCCCTGGACTTCACGTCGAGCTGCGCGAGGGCGCAGCGGAGAAGCTCGTCGAGCTCTTGCTTGGGGGGGAGATCAACGCCGCAATCGTCGGGGACGTGCAGGACATGCCCGCCCGCATCGACGACTGGTCGCTGTTCGAGGAGCGCTACGTCGTGGTTCTCGCGCCGACGCACCAGCTCGCAAACCGTCCCTCGATCGGCATCGACGACCTCCGTGAAACCGTCTTGCTGGAGCGCGCCGGATGCGACGTCGCGCCGAAGATACAAAGGTCGTGCTTCCCCGAGGAACCGCTCCAGCTCGGCCACTGCAGCGGTCACGATTTGCACCTGCAGCACTTGGCCGCGGCTGGCTTCGGCGTGATACTCGCGCCCGAGCACATGCCGCGCCTTCCGACACTCAAGACCATTCCGCTCGAAGGCGACCCGGTTTCGCGGGAGGTACGGCTGCTGACTGTGCAGGGGCGCCGCTACTCACCGGCGCTGGACGCCTTCATCAAAGTCGCGCGGCTTCGCGACTGGTCGGTCGTCGTTCGCGCGGCGTGAAATCAAGGAACGTGTTCAGCATCCGACGGGTGCATGCGGCGCATGCGTTCACTGCGGCTACTTCAAAAGCCACCTAACTGCGTTGCGCAGTTCAGTCGTGCCGTTTGCGTCCTGCCAACGGCCGTGCGCGAATATGATGCGCTCGGGCTCCCAGGACAGCATCGTCTGGACAGACGGCTCCGATTCGTCCTGTTCCGCCTCGTGAAATTCAGCCGCAGATCACGCGAGAGGCGCTGTACGGTGGTGCGATGCTGCCGATCATCATCGTCAGGAGCGCGATCCTGTTCGTTTGGATAGCCGCCAACTTGGTCGGCGCGATCAGGGGCTGGGACCCCTACCCCGTTCATTCTTCTCAATCTCGCGCTTTCGGCGGCCTACGCCTCGCCGGTACCATGATGAGCCACAACCGGCAACAGGACATCGATCGCAAGGCCGCGGAGAACGACTACCGGATCAATGTGAAGGCGGGGCTCGAGATAGAGTTGCTGCATGAGAAGATCGACCAACTGCGTGAGCGCGAAGTCCTGACGCTAACGGAGGCGGTCAGGATGCTGACCGAACTGCTGAGCAGTCGGCATCGGGTGCACACGAGCCCGACGCGAAAGGCGGATGGCCGTCATAACGCGCGGCTATCGACTTCATGGCGTGAAGTCATTTCCTATTCGCCGCGCGGAATTCCATGCTTCGACGGTACCGTGCTCATCCGACGCACAACAGCTTAGCACGTTGTGCCGGACGACGCTCCCCTAACCCGCCGACGGAGGAAATCCGCCATGGTCACTCGCGGTTTCACCGGCCGCCAATCCGGACCAGAGCTATCGGACCGGATCCCCCCGGGACAGCACCTGGTCGACGATTTCCCGGTACTTACGGCCGGCCCCACTCCGCAGATCGACCCTGCGGACTGGACCTTCACGCTGAAGGTCGGACCTCGTTCGGTCAAAGTGTGGAGCTGGTCGGAGTTCAACGCGCTCCCACGAACCAGGATGACGCGGGACATCCACTGCGTGACCTCGTGGTCGAAGCTCAATACCGCCTGGGAAGGCGTGGCCGTCGACGACATCCTCTCCGACGCTGGCGTTAGCGCCCCCACTCCGTTTGCGCTCGCGCATAGCTACGATGGATACTCCACCAACATACCGCTGGCTGACCTCGCGACGGGGAAGGCGATGGTCGCGCTCAACTACGAAGGCCAGCCTCTGCCGCGCGACCATGGGGGGCCAGCGCGCCTGCTCGTGCCGCATCTCTACTTCTGGAAGTCGGCAAAGTGGGTGCACGGGCTTCAGTTCACGGAGCGCGACGAGGCCGGCTTCTGGGAGCTGCGCGGGTACCACATGTACGGCGATCCATGGCGTGAGCAGCGGTACACGAATGACTGACGCGTCCGCCGCAGCCGCGCGTTGGCAGAGCTGCGCGATTGTCGAGGTCGTGGCGAGAACGCCGGCTATCAAGAGCGTCTTTCTCCGCCTCTCCAAAACGTTCGACTACACGGCCGGACAGCACGTTGACGTGCGGCTGACTGCGCCCAACGGCTACACTGCCATGCGCAGCTACTCGATCGCCTCGGCTCCGAGCGATTCCAAGGTGATCGAGCTGGCGATCGAGCGCCTCGTGGACGGCGAGGTCTCCCCGTTCCTCCACGACGTCGCCCGAGCAGGCGACACGATCGAGCTTCGCGGGCCGCTTGGCGGACACTTTCTCTGGCCGGGGCCTTCCAACAAACCAGTGCTCTTGATCGGCGCCGGCGCCGGCATCGTGCCGCTCATGGCCATGATCCGGTATCGAAAGGCCAGCGGCGAGCCAGTACCTGTCGCACTGTTGCTCGCCTCCAGGACCTGGGGTGACGTGCTGTTCAGGGATGAGCTCCTCGAGCTCGAGAGGTCACTTCGCGATTTCGCGCTCGCTCTGGCGCTGACGCGCGAGCCGGCGATGCGCAGCAGCGACTTCAGCAGGCGGATCGACGCGCCGATGGTCGCCGACGTCGCGGCGCGGCTGCCTGTCTTCCCCGGCAGCGTCTTCGTGTGCGGGTCGAACGCCTTCGTCAACATCGCAGCGGACGCGGCGCTC
>DASYKM010000215.1:0-76297 GCA_035995425.1 Steroidobacteraceae bacterium | reverse complement strand
ATCGCCGGGAAACCGTTGAAGCGCGCCTGCGATGGCGCCGCCACCGTCCATTGCGATCGCAGCACCGACGACAGCGGCACCATGCCATCCGAAACGGTGTCACCGGCGAAGGAGAAACGGTTGGTATCCGCGGTGGTACCCGCCGGTAGATAGAAGCGCCCCAGTGATTCCTCGTTCATGCGGAATGGCGCGTCGGCCTGCATGGTCACGCGAAGCACACGCCCTTCGAAGACGAAATCGTTCACATAGACCGGAGCAAGCATGAGCTGCACGGCGGTGTACACGTCGCCGATGGGCAGCCCCATGGACTGTGCCTGCTCGCGGTCGAGCGTGAGGTTCAACTGCGGCGCGGGCGGCAGCTCATTCGGCTGCACACCCGCGAGGATCGCGTTGTCACCGGCCTTGCCTAACAACGCTCCCATGGCGCCATACAGCGCCGGCCGGCCCACCGACTTGCGGTCCTCGAGCCAGAACTCGAAACCACCAAAATTGCCGAGGCCGGGAATGGTGGGGAAATTTACAAAGATGCCGATGCCATCGGCCTGGCTGAATCCAAGGCCCTTGGCAAAGTCGTTGAATTCAGTGGCCGTGGCCTTGCGATGACCGTAGTCCTTCAGCTTGATGAAGAACATGCCGACGCCTTCACCGCTGCCGATGAAGCTGAACCCGGTCACTTCGAACACCGAGTCCACGGCCTCATGCTTGCGCAGCTGCTCGCTGACGCTGCGCATGAATTCTCGCGTACGCGGCTGGCTGGTGCCGGGCGGCATCAGCACCATGCCGATGGTGAACCCCTGGTCTTCCTCGGGTACGAAACTGCCGGGCAACCTGAAGAACAACACGAAGAAGCCGGCGACGAACAACACCAGGCAGCCCGCCAGCCAGAACCGCTGATGGCGCATCGAGAACTTCACCGAATGGATATAGGCGTTCTGCGTCTTGCCGTAGCTGCGATTGAACAAACCGAAGAAGCGGTTTTCCTTGAGGTGCTCGGGCCGCAGCAGGGAGGCGCACAGCGCCGGTGTCAGCGAAAGCGCGAGGAAAGCCGAGAACCCCATGGAAATCGCGATGGTCATCGCGAATTGCTTGTAGATCATGCCCACCGAGCCGGTCTGCAGCGCGCTCGGGATGAACACCGCGGCGAGCACCACGGAAATCGCGATGATCGGGTTGGTGATCTGCGTCATTGCCTTGCGCGTCGCATCCTTGGGCGAAAGATGCTCCTCGCGCATGATGCGTTCGACGGACTCGATGACCACGATGGCGTCGTCGACCACGATGCCGATGGCCAGCACCATGCCGAACAAGGTCAGCTGATTGATCGAGAAGCCGAACACGGACATGCCGATGAAAGCGCCCATGAGCGCCACGGGCACGACCAGCGTCGGAATGAGCGTGGCGCGGAAGCTCTGCAGGAAAACCAGCATCACGATGAACACCAGCGTCACGGCGATGCACAGCGTGATCACCACTTCGTGAATGGCGGCATTGATGAAGACAGTCGCATCGAATGGCAGGAACCACTCGACCCCCACGGGGAAACTCGGCGCCAGTTCGTTCATGCGCGCCTTGACCTGCCGGGCGACTTCGAGCGCGTTCGCGCCTGGTGACAGCAGGACACCGAAACCCGCGACCGGCTGATTGTTGAGGCGCACGTCAAAGGAATAGGTGTTGAGGCCAAGATTGACGCGCGCCACGTCCTTCAGTCGCACGCTGGTGCCATTGGCCTCGGTGCGCAGAATGACGTTTTCGAACTCTTCCTTGGTGCTGAACTGCGCCTCCGCCGACACCGGCGCCACCACCTGTTGGCCCTGCGTCGCTGGCTGTTCGCCCAGCGCACCCGTCGCGAACTGCACGTTCTGGCCTCGGACCTTGGCCAGCACATCCGCCGCGCTCAGGCGAAAGGCGCGCAGCTTGTCGGGGTTCAGCCAGATGCGCATCGAGTATTCGGCGCCGAACTGCTGAGTCTGGCCGACGCCGGGAATGCGCGAGATCGGGTCGAGCACCTGCGCGGCGACAATGTTGTTGAGCACGTCCGAAGGAACGCTGTTGTCTTTCGAGCTGAGGCTCACGGCCATGAGAAAGCCCGAGTTGACCTTCGCCACCTGCAGGCCTTGCAGTACCACGTCGCGCGGCAGCCGCGGCTCGGCCAGCGTCACGCGGTTCTGCACCTGCACCGCCGCGGTGTCCGGGTTGGTTCCCGCTTTGAAGAACAACGTGATGCCGCCGCCGCCGTTCGAGGACGACGACTGGAAATACATCAGGTTGTCGATACCCGTGAGCTGTTGCTCGATGACCTGGACGACCGTGCGCTCGACGACATCGGCGTTGGCACCGGGATACGTGGCGCTGATCGACACCTGCGGCGGCGCCACGTCCGGGTACGCCTCGGCCGGCAGCGATCGAATCGCGAAGAGGCCACCCAGGGTGATGATGATGGCGATCACCCATGCGAATACCGGGCGATCGATGAAGAATTGCGGCATGGCCTGTCCCGGTGACGCTAGTTAGTTGGCGCTGGAGCCGCCGGCTGGCTTGGCAGGATCGGCCGCCGGCGTTGTGGCAGCCTCGGTCGCAGGCGCCGGTGCTGGCGTCGCCTTGACGGGCATGCCCGGCTGGATCTTCTGCAGATTGTTGACGATGACCTGGTCGCCGTCGGCGAGGCCACTGGAAATGATCGAGTCGTTGTTCACCACCGATACGGTCTCGATGCGTTTCTGCGCCACCTTGCCGTCGGCGCCGGCCACCAGCACATACGGGCCCTGCCCGTCGCGCTGCACCGCAAGCTGCGGTACGCGAAATCCCTTGTTCAAGGTGCCGACGGTCAGCCGCACGTTCACGTACATGCCCGGCAGGAGCACGCGGTTCGGATTGGCCACCTTGCCCCGGAACGCCACGGCGCTGGTGGTGGGGTTCACGCTGTAGTCGGAGAAATCGAGCGTGCCCATTTCGTCGTACAGGCTGCCGTCGGCGCGCAGCAGGCGAACCTCGGCGAGGGAACCCTGGGCGAGCGCTACCGCGCCCGAGACCTGCGCGCGCTGCAGGCGCTCGAATTCCGCCGCCGGCTGATCGAAGTACACGTAGATCGGGTCCACCTGCTCGATGGTAGTTAGCAGCGTGGCCTCGCCCTGCCCCACCAACGCGCCTTCGAGCACGCGCAGCTGGCTGGCGCGGCCGGAAATGGGCGCGGTGATCGTCGCGTAACCGAGGTTGATGCGCGCGGTTTGCAACTGCGCCCTGGCCGCCGACACCTGGGCGGCCGCGGAACGCTCGAGCGCTTCGGAATCGTCGAGCTGCATGCGCGACACGAGCTGCTGCTTGGACAGCTCGCGGTTGCGATTGGCGGTCACCTTGGCATTGGTAGCCGCGGCTTCGGCCTGCTCCAGGTTGGCACTGGCTGCCGCGAGCTGCGCGCGATAAGGCGCGGTGTCGATGACCACGAGGGGATCGCCCTCTTTGACCATCGAGCCTTCCTTATATAGGCGCTTCTGCAGCACCCCGGGGACGCGGGCGCGCACGTCGGAGGCGCGCGTGGGCGCGAGTCGCCCGGACGCCTCGCGCACCAGCGGCACGGGACCGGCATGCACGACGACTACGCCGACTTCAGGAGGCGGCGGCTGCTGCGGGGCCTGCTGCTTGCTGCAGGCGGCGACAAACAAAGCGGCTACAGCCGCTGATATCAGCTGAACGCGTGAAGGCATTTTATTTTTGGCACGGCGAGGGTTGAGAGGTTCGCCGGCAGTGGCGGCGATTCTAGCTCACTGGGCCAGCCACCACGAACAAAGAGTTACGAACGGAAGAGTCGCGTGTATTGCGTCTCGTGGCGTCCGCTGGCCACGGCGCTCAGGGCTGTGGATATCCCGATGTCGGAATCCTCGCACTCGATAGCCCGACGGCAAAGCGCGGCGAGCCGAGTATTGAGCGCATGCAGCATGCGCTGGCCGGCACTTTGCCCCAAGGGCACGAGCTTCACGGCCGCAAGCACCTGATTTTCCACCCAGGCCCAGGAATAGGTCTGCAAGGCGGCCTCGGAGTTGATAGCCCAGCGAGCGCAGGCGAATGCAAACGCGGTCGCGTGTGCGACCCCGATCGAGTTCTGTGCGGTCTTCGCCGGGAATAGATCCGTAACGAGCTCGAGCTCCACCAGCACACGGAGCAGCGCGCTGCCCAGGTGGCGGTCTTCGAGCCGCAGCTCTTCGGTTTCCCGCGATGCGATCAGAAACGCGTTCCATCGCAAGACGCCGGCACGATCTTCTCGTCCCCAAGCTGTCCGCAAACGGTGCAACACCGGCAGGTCGAGAGTAGCGAGGCTGGCGCCGGCCAGGCCTGCGATCCAATCGAGTGCATCGGCCTCGTTCCTGACCCAGCCAACTTCGACGGCGTATTCCAGACCTTGCGAAAAGTGAAACGCGCCGATGGGCAACGCCGGACTCGCCAGGTGCAGCAGCCGCAACAGCTGAAGGGAAGCGTGCGCGTCCGGCGCCGCCGCTTCAGTCGTGATGATGTGCGTGCGGCTGGTGCGAGGCCGCGACATAGGCGCCCCCTTCCGGTTCGAACGGCGCCTGCTCGACGTGCACCTCGAGACCGAAACCTCGCAGCATGTCGTCGAGCACGTGATCGTGCTGGTAGCGCAGCCAGCCGGCGCCGATCTGCAACGCCACGTGGCGATTGCCGAGGTGATAGCTCGCGCGCGCCAGCATCAGCGGGTCACGCGTGTGAACCGTGGACACGGTCTCGGTCGCGGCCAGCACTTCCACCACGCGGCCGTCATCGGCGAGCAGCAGATCGCCGTGACGCAACACCGAACCGCGCTCGAGGAACAGGCCCGCCTCCTCGCCATTGTCGAGCAACGCCCGCAGGCGGCTCTTGGCCCGTTCACCGAAGGGCAGCACCAGTTTGCGGTCCGCCATGCGCGGATGGTCGGTGGAGCGATCGAGCTTCAGGTTGACCTTGAGCAAGAGATTTCCCGGTCGAATGCCGTTCAAAACAGAAAATAGCGTTGTGCCAGCGGCAATACGCTGGCCGGCTCGCAGCGCAGCAGCTCGCCGTCGGCGCGCACTTCGTAGGTCTGCGAATCCACTTCGATCTTCGGCTGATAGTCGTTCAACACCAGGTCCTTCTTGCGGACGGTCCGGGTGTTCTTCACCGCGACCAGGCGCTTTTTCAGCCCTAACTTCCCGGCCATGCCGCTCGCGAGGCCGGCCTGTGACACGAAACTCACGCAGGTGGCGGCGCGTGCGCCGGCCAGGGCCCCGAACATGGGACGGTAATGAACCGGCTGCGGTGTCGGGATCGATGCATTCGGATCGCCCATGGGCGCGGCGACGATCATGCCGCCCTTGATGATCATGGCGGTCTTGGCGCCAAAGAATGCCGGCTTCCACAGCACGATGTCCGCGAGCTTGCCGGGTTCTATCGACCCGACTTCGTGCGCGATGCCATGCGTGATCGCCGGATTGATCGTGTACTTCGCCACATAGCGCTTGACGCGAAAATTGTCGTTGTGGATTTCCGTGCCTGATGAACCGGGGGGCTTCAACGGCCCGCGCTGCACCTTCATCTTGTGCGCGGTCTGCCAGGTCCGCGTGATCACTTCACCAATCCGTCCCATGGCCTGTGAATCCGAGGAGATCATCGACATCGCGCCCAGGTCGTGCAGGATGTCTTCGGCGGCGATGGTCTCGCGACGAATGCGCGACTCGGCGAACGCCACGTCTTCGGCGATGCCGGGATCGAGGTGATGACACACCATGAGCATGTCGAGATGCTCGTCGACCGTGTTCACGGTGTACGGCCGGGTCGGGTTCGTCGACGACGGCAGCACGTTGGATTCGCCGCAGGCCTTGATGATGTCGGGCGCGTGCCCGCCGCCGGCACCTTCGGTGTGATAGGTGTGAATGGCGCGGCCCTTGAACGCGGCCAGCGTGTCTTCGAGGAATCCGGACTCGTTGAGCGTGTCGGTGTGAATGGCCACCTGGATGTCGTATTTCTCGGCGACGTTCAGACAGTTGTCGATGGCGGCGGGTGTCGTGCCCCAATCCTCGTGCAGCTTGAGCCCCATGACGCCGGCTTCGATCTGTTCGCTCAACGGCCCGGGCAGGCTGGCGTTGCCCTTGCCTAACAATCCGAAATTGAGCGGCAGCTCTTCCAGCGCCTGGTACATGCGGCCGATGTGCCAGGGCCCCGGCGTGCAGGTGGTCGCGCTGGTGCCCGCCGCGGGGCCGGTGCCACCACCGATCATGGTGGTGACACCTGACATCATGGCGTCGTCGACCTGTTGCGGGCAGATGAAGTGGATGTGCGCGTCTATTGCGCCGGCGGTGGCTATCAGGCCTTCGCCGGCGATGATCTCGGTGCCGGCACCAATGATGATGTCGACGCCGGGCTGGACATCCGGATTGCCGGCCTTGCCGATGCCGGCGATGCGCCCTTCCTTGAGGCCGATGTCAGCCTTGACGATTCCCCAGTGATCGACGATGAGCGCGTTCGTGATCACCGTGTCGGCCACGTCCCGGGCGCCGCGCTGGCTCTGGCCCATGCCGTCGCGAATCACCTTGCCGCCGCCGAACTTCACTTCCTCGCCGTAGATAGTGTGGTCGCGCTCCACTTCGATGATGAGCTCGGTATCGCCGAGGCGAACGCGGTCGCCCGCGGTCGGGCCGTACATTTCGGCATAGGCACGGCGGCCGATCCTGGTCATGAAGAGACCGTCATGGCAGTTTCCCCATGATTTTTCCATCGAAGCCGAACACTTCGCGGGCGCCGCCATACGCCACGAGCTCGACTTCACGTTCCTGGCCTGGCTCGAAACGCACCGCGGTGCCGGCGGCGATGTTGAGACGGAAGCCCCGGGTGGCGTCGCGCTGGAAACGCAATGCCTTGTTGGTCTCGAAAAAGTGGTAGTGAGAGCCGACCTGGATGGGCCGGTCGCCGGTGTTGGCGACAGTCATCGTCAGCGTCTGGCGGCCGGCGTTGATCTCGATGTCGGAGTCCGCGCAGAAGATTTCTCCCGGATTCATGGGTGCTTCAGGCCTTTGCTCAAGGAATGGGGTGGTGCACGGTCACGAGCTTGGTGCCGTCGGGAAACGTGGCCTCGACCTGCACTTCGGGAATCATCTCGGGCACCCCGTCCATGACGTCGCCGCGCCCGAGAATGGTGGCGCCGAAGCTCATGAGGTCGGCAACGGTGCGGCCGTCGCGCGCGCCTTCGAGTATGGCGGCGGAGATCAGCGCCACTGCTTCGGGGTAGTTGAGCTTGAGCCCGCGCGCCTTGCGGCGCTCGGCCACCAGCGCCGCGGTGAACAGCAGTAGTTTGTCCTTCTCGCGTGGGGTCAATTCCATGTCAGGTATTCCAGATGCGCGGCAACACCGCGTCGCGACCGATGACGGCCGGACGCAGGCGCTGCCAGGCGGCGATGAAAAGCTTGCGCACCGCTTCGGCCTGGGGCGCGAGCGCGCGCAACACCAGCACGCCATCGACCAGCGAGACCGCGGCGTACGGCTCGTCGGCCGTGAGCGCGCGAACCGAGTCGACCTGCGCCCGTGTCGCCGGGGTGGCTAACAAAGTACCGACCGCTTCCTTTCCGCCGAGGCCCCAGCGCGCCGCACGCGCCGCGGAATCGCCGGTGAGCCGCATCCGGTCGAGGAAAATGGGGCCGAAGCTGACCGGCGCGGAATTGTTCGCGGGCACGGATCTCCAGAGCTCCAGGTCGAGGCGCAGGGCACCGGCATCGAAGGGTTCGCCACGGGCCGGCAATCCGAGGCAATTGATCTCCCAACCGATGAAGCGCGAGTCCGCGTCGACCTGCACGCGGGTCGCGATGCGCGCGTCGGCGCCGCGATAGAAAATGTTTTCCTGCGGCAACCACTCGAGTGTGGCGCCCGCGGCGCGCAGTTCCTGCGTCTGCGAGGAAAAGCGGGCGTCGCAGCGATAGAACTTGGTGGCCGCGGGAGTCGTGATCAAGGCGTGCGCGCCCGCCTCCACCTGCACGTCGATGCGCAGTTCATCGCCGCCGACGACACCACCGGGCGGGTGCACGAGGTACACGTGGCAGGGATCGCCCTCGGGGTAGAACGGCCGTTGAACGATGAGCGGACCTTTGTGATGACGCTCGACGAGTCGAGTGCGACCGAGGTGGGCACCCCCATCGAATCTCAGGCGCAGCTCGGCCTGCCAACCGGGCGAATCGCGGGCAGTTGCGCTGTTCACGAGCTCACACCGTCAGATGCTGGTGGACGAGATCGTCGGTGAGCGCGGCGATCTCGCCACCGCCGACGATGCGACCCTTGTCGATGATGCGGAACTCGCTCGCCACGCGCCGCGCGAATGGCAGCTTCTGCTCGACCAGCAGCACGGTGAGTTTCGCCTCGCGGTTGAGCCGCAGGATGATGTCGCCGATCTCGGCGACGATATTGGGTTGAATCCCCTCGGCGGGCTCATCGAGAATCAACAGCTTCGGATCGAGCACCATGGCGCGACCGATCGCGAGCTGTTGCTGCTGACCGCCCGACAAGTCTCCTCCCCTGCGCTTCAACATTTTCTTCAGCACCGGAAACCATCCGAAGATGTGCTCCGGCACTTCCTTGATTTTCCCGCCGCGCCGCGCATCGAAGCCGATGCGCAGGTTCTCCTCGACGGTCAGCTGCGAGAAGATCTCGCGCCCCTGCGGCACGTACGCGATGCCGAGGCGCGCACGCCGGTCGGCCGCCGTCTTCGTGAGATCCAGCGCCCCGGATCCGAGCCCGTAGCTCATCGCGCCAGAGGCTGTCGGCAGCAGTCCCATGATGCATTTCAGCAGCGTGGTCTTGCCCATGCCGTTGCGCCCCATGAGGCAGGTGCACGAACCCTCGGGCACATCGAGGTTCACATCCCAGAGGATGTGACTGCCGCTGTAGAACTGGTTGAGTCCCTGGATGGCGAGCACGGCTATCTACTCTCCTGCGGCTCGCCGAGATACACCTCGATGACCTGCGGATTACCCTGCACTTCGTCCATGCTGCCTTCGGCGAGCACCGAGCCTTCGTGCAACACCGTCACGGTGCGGGCGATGGAGCGCACGAACGCCATGTCGTGCTCCACCACCACCACCGAATGCCTGCCGGCCAAAGACAGCAGCAGCTCCGCGGTACGCTCCACTTCCTGCGGCGTCATGCCGGCCACCGGCTCATCGACCAGCAGCAGCCGCGGATCCTGCATGAGGAGCATGCCGATCTCGAGCCACTGCTTCTGCCCGTGCGAGAGGATGCCCGCCTTCTGGTTCCGCGCTTCTTTCAGTCCGACCGTGACCAGCACCTCCTCGATGCGCGAGAGCTGCGCGCCCGCAATGGGTTTGAACAGCGTGCGCCAGACCGACTTGTCTCCCGCGGCCGCGAGCGCCAGGTTTTGCAGGACGCTGTGCTGCTCGAATACCGTCGGCTTTTGGAATTTCCGTCCAATGCCCGCCTCCGCGATTTCCGGTTCCGTGAGAGTGAGCAGATCGGTGGTGGTGCCAAACCAGGCGCTGCCCGAGTCGGGCCGCGTCTTGCCGGTGATCACATCCATCATCGTGGTCTTGCCGGCGCCGTTCGGCCCGATGATGCAACGCAGCTCGCCCACGTCGATGTACAGCGTGAGATTGTTCAACGCCCGAAAGCCATCGAAGCTCACCGTGATGTCTTCGATGTAGAGAATGGTGCCGTGCGAAGTATCGCCGGGCCTGGGCCGATCGGATCCCGTGCCCGCGCCGAACACCTTCTGCCAGCTCTGTTTGACGGCCTTGGCGGCGTTCACGCGGTCACCGCCCTGGCAGGAGGCGGCGGCACCGCCGGCGGCTTGCCGCCGAACCGGTCTAACAAGCCGACCACGCCGCGCGGCAGGAACAGCGTCACGACGACAAACAACAGGCCGAGCGCATAGAGCCAGAACTCCGGCAGCGCCGCGGTGAAGAAAGTCTTGGCGTAGTTGACCAGCACCGCGCCGGCCGCCGCGCCGTACAACGTGCCGCGCCCACCGACCGCCACCCAGATCACCACCTCGATGGAATTGATGGGCTGGAACTCGCCGGGGTTGATGATGCCCACCTGCGGTACGTACAGCGCGCCGGCGATGCCGGCCAGCACCGCCGAGAACGTGAAGATCCACAGCTTGTACGACTCCACGCGGTAACCGATGAAGCGCGTCCGGCTCTCGGCATCACGGATCGCCTGCACCACGCGCCCGGCGCGCGACAATGTGATGTACCGGCACGCGAGGTAGCCCAGCGCCAGCGCGATCGCGCTCGCCACGAACAGTGCCACGCGCGTGCTCGGCGTGTTGATCGCGAAGCCGAGGATGTCCTTGAAGTCCGTCATGCCGTTGTTGCCGCCGAATCCCATGTCGTTGCGGAAGAACGCCAGCATCAGCGCGTAGGTCAGCGCCTGCGTGATGATGGATAGATAGACGCCGGTGACGCGCGAGCGGAATGCCAGCCAGCCAAAAACCAGCGCGAGCAGGCCTGGCACCAGCGCGACCATGACCATCGCGAACCAGAACTGGTCGAAGCCGTGCCAGAACCACGGCAGCTCCTGGTAATTGAGGAACACCATGAAGTCGGGCAGCACCGGGTCGCCATACACGCCGCGCGGACCGATCTGCCGCATCAGGTACATGCCCATGGCGTAGCCGCCGAGCGCGAAGAACGCTGCGTGGCCCAGCGACAGGATGCCGCAGTAACCCCACACCAGGTCGACGGCCACGGCGAGCAGCGCGTAGGTCATGTACTTGCCGATCAGCGTCATCGTGTAACCCGACAGTTGCAGCGCCGATCCTTCCGCTGGCGCGAGGTGCAACACCGGCACCACGATGCCGACCAGCGCGACGATGGTGAGGAAGGCCGCCGTGCCGCGTTCGCCAACCAGCAGATTGAGCAAGGACCCACGATTGCTCATGTCAATTGTCCGCCGCCCGGCCTTTCTGCGGGAACAGTCCGCGCGGCCGGCGCTGAATGAAGAGGATGAGCGCGATCAGCACCAGGATCTTGGCGAGCACCGCGCCCGCCCACGGTTCGAGCACCTTGTTGGCAACGCCTAACGACATGCCGCCGATCAGCGTGCCCCAGAGATTGCCGACGCCGCCGAACACCACCACCATGAAAGAATCGATGATGTATTGCTGGCCGAGATTGGGGCCGACGTTGGTGAGCTGGCTCAACGCGACACCGGCGACGCCGGCAATGCCGCTGCCCAGTCCGAACGTCATCGCATCCACCCACTGGGTGCGGACACCCATGGCGCGCGCCATGTTGCGGTTCTGCGCGACGGCACGCACCTTGAGCCCGAGCGAAGTCTTCTGCAGTACGAGCTGCAACAGCACGAAGACGACGATCATGAACAGGATCACGTACAGGCGGTTGTAGGTGATCGACAGCGCTTCATTGATCTGCATCGAACCGGACATCCATGCCGGCGTCTCGACCGGGCGGTTGTTGGCGCTGAAAACGTCGCGCACCACCTGCTGAAGGATCAGGCTCACGCCGAACGTGGCCAACAAGGTCTCCAGCGGCCGGCCGTAGAGAAAGCGCACGACGCCGCGTTCGATCAGCATGCCGACGCAGGCCGACACCAGGAACGCGAGCGGAATCGCGACCAGGATGGAGACACCGATGTGGCCGGGCATGACCTGCTGCACCACGTAGGTGGTGTACGCACCGAGCATCATGAGCTCGCCGTGCGCCATGTTGATGACGCCCATCACGCCAAAGGTGATCGCGAGACCGATGGCCGCGAGCACCAGCACGCTGCCGAGCGACAAGCCGAAAAAAAGCGTCTCCAGCGTGGCGTACACGGAACGCGAGGAATCGATCGAGGCGATCACCTCGCGCGCGGTGGTGCGCACGCGTTCGTCGGTCTCGGGAAAGGTGCCATCCTCGCCGGCGGTCACCATGGCCGTGAGCCGGTTGTAGACATCCGGGCTCAGGGATTCGGTCATGGCGCGCACGGCCGCGAGCCGCGTGTCCGCGTCGGCACTCTCGAGATCGGCCACGGCGAGAGCTTCGCGAATTGCCTGCTTCACCTGCGCGTCTTTTTCAGACGCGACGGCGACGCGCAGGATGTCAACGCTGTCCGCGTCGAGCGAGCGCATCATCTCGCGCACCGCACCGCGGCGTATTTCCGGATCCGGATCGGCGAGCGCAAAGCCCGCCACCGCGCTGCGCAAAGTCTTGCGCAGGCTGTTGTTGGTCGTGATGCGGGAAAAATCATCGGGCTTGCCCGATCCCGCGGACCCGAGCGTCACGGGATCGGTGAGCGCCAGCACGGTTTCGCCGCCATCGGTGATGAACACCTGGTTGTCGGCGTTGCGGTAGTAGAGCTTGCCGTCGAGCAGCGATGCCAGTACGGCCTTCGCCGAAGAATGGCGCTGCTCGGCGAGCGCGGTCACCGCCGCCGATTTTTCCGCGAAGCCGCCGGTGGCGAAGCTCGCCACCGCCGCGCGGAATGCTTCGTCCGGCGCGGCGGCGCGACCCGGCATGGCTGACAGGAGTGCGAGAAAAGCAAACAGCGCCAAAAGAGAAGGTCCCGGGATTGCTCCCGGGACCTCAATTGCCTTTTGCGCCGTCTTTTTCAGATTCTTCTTGTTGTTTACTTGTAGTTCTGGCCCGAGCACTGCTTGGTCTTGGTGTTGTAGTTGCCGCACTTCAACGTGACCCAGTCGGCTTCGATGTCCTTGCTGCCCGGCAGGAAGTCGGACCAGGCGTCGCCTGGGACCAGGCCCTTGGTCTGCCAGACCGTGTCGAATTGACCGTCCGCGCGGATCTCGCCGATGAGCACGGGCTTGGTCAGGTGGTGGTTAGGCAGCATCTTCGCGACGCCGCCGGTCAGGTTCGGCACTTCGATGCCGATCATCGCGTCGGTCACCTTGGCCACATCCGTGGTCTTCGCCTTCTCGACCGCCTTCACCCACATCTGGAAGCCGATCACATGCGCTTCCATCGGGTCATTGAAAGTGCGCTTCGGGTTCTTGGTGAAGGCGTGCCACTTGTTGATCCACGCGGTGTTCACCGGGCTCTTCACGCTCATGAAGTAGTTCCAGGCGGCCAGATGGCCGACCAGCGGCTTGGTGTCGATACCCGACAACTCCTCTTCACCCACCGAGAAGGCCACGACCGGAATGTCCTCCGCCGAGATCTTCTGGTTGCCGAGCTCCTTGTAGAACGGCACGTTGGCATCGCCGTTGATGGTCGAGACCACCGCGGTCTTCTTGCCGGCCGAGCCGAACTTCTTGATGTCCGCAACGATGCTCTGCCAGTCGCTGTGACCGAACGGCGTGTAGTTGATCATGATGTCGGCGGGAGCGACGCCCTTGGCCTGCAGATAGGCCTCGAGAATCTTGTTGGTGGTGCGCGGATAGACGTAGTCCGTGCCCGCGAGCACCCAGCGCTTCACGCCGAGATCTTTCATCAGATAGTCCACGGCGGGAATCGCCTGCTGGTTAGGCGCCGCGCCGGTGTAGAACACGTTCTTCGACGACTCCTCGCCTTCGTACTGCACCGGGTAGAACAGCAGTCCATTGTTGTTCTCGAACACCGGCAGCACCGACTTGCGCGAGACGCTGGTCCAGCAGCCGAACACCACCGCGACCTTGTCCTTGACCAGCAGCTGCTCGGCCTTCTCGGCGAACAGCGGCCAGTTCGAAGCTGGGTCGACGACCACGGCCTCGAGTTTCTTGCCGAGCAGCCCGCCTTTCTTGTTCTGCTCGTCGATGAGCATGAGGACGGTGTCCTTGAGCGTGGTCTCGGAGATGGCCATCGTCCCGGACAGCGAGTGCAGGATGCCGATCTTGATCGTGTCGGCGGCTTGCGCCGCGGAACCGATGGTCATGGCCATCGCGGCACCAAGCACCGCCAGCCGGCGGGTAATTTTCATGTTCTTCATTTGAGTTCGCCCCTTACATCTGAATTTGCAGACCGAGTCCGATCGTCGTGCTGTCGCCGCCGACATCCGGATCGAAGCTCTTGTCGAGGAAGTACAGGCTGATGCGCGCGTTGAACGTCTTGATCAGGTAGTTCACGTCGAGCTCGAGCGTGTCCTGGTCGAGGTCGGTGCCGAAGAAGTCATAGGTGGCCTGGCCGTACTTGCCGAGCACCTGGAACTTGCCGGGACCGACTTCAGACGGGAACAGATAGCCACCGAGCACATAGAAACCGTCCGACTTCTCGTACGCGCCACCGACCGGCGTGGGATAGCCACCGAGTCCGTCGTACACCGCGAATTCCGACTCGAGCGTGACGACGCCGGAATTGCCGAGTTTTTTCTCCAGCAGGAAGTCGAACGAGTACGCTTCGCCGGCGTCGGCGGTCTGCGCCGCGAGACCGATGGCGAGCAGGTCTTTCTCGCCGTAATAGGTGCCGTTCAGGTAATAGCCGTCTTCCTTGTCCCAGAAGTCGACCTGCACGCGCGTCGCCAGCAGCACGTCCGAATCTCCGGTAGTTAGCCCGGCGACGTCGAAGGCGCCGATCGAGAATTTGACCTTGTCGAACTGGCCCCAGTAGGCGATGCCGTCATCGCGGCCTTCGGTTTCGAACGGATAGCCGTCCTGCACGCCGTCCTGGTAGACGCCCCAGTTGCTGGCGTAGTAAGGACCGTAGAGATTGGCGCGATCGCTGGGCGGCAGGAAGCGGCCCACCCAGATGTTGTGCTTGCCACCGCTGAACGCGAACTGCGCCGCCGCGTCGATGACGCGAATCGTTTCATTGCCACCGTTGTATTCGGTGTTGAGCATGAAGCCGATGTTGTCGGTCGCCTTGCCGCTGATGTAGAGGCGCGCGCTGTTCAGCGCGAAGTCGCTGAACGAATCGCTGCCGCCCTCGCCGTCGTCAAAGTCGGTATTGGAGAAGCTGGTGCGGATTCCACCGCCCACCGAGAAATCGCCGGCGATGCCTTGTGCCATTGGCAGCGCCGCCAACCCGAGACCCGCCGCCGCTTTGATGATGTGTGACTTGAGTGACATGGTTTTCCTTGTTTGCAACCCCTGCGAACCAAAGTACGAAACGGGTTCCATCGGAGATAGGCGTCATTTGACGTAGGCGCGCGCGCCGTTGTGCGAACACAGTGCGGGCGCGCGAAACCCTGCACTTCAATGCGGCAGCTGTTCGAATCGTGCGCAGTGGTGTGGGCACGTGACGCGCCGGTCTCCCGAACGTGGTGGCACGTCGATTGCTATCTAGCTATGGGGAACCAGGGGACACATCGGCCGCATGAAGCCGCGCCAGCAAAAAATCATTCGCGAACGCCGCCAGTACAACCAGTGGGTGGCGAGCCAGACGCTCGAGGACTACGCGCTGCGTTTCACCGCGCAGAGCGCGCGCAAGTCGACCGCGCGCGTCGGCAATACCGCGCTCGGGCCCATTGCGTTCCTCGCCTGCGAGGCCATTGGTGGAACGATTACCCTGCTGTACGGATTTCCGAACGCGGCCTGGGCCATCGGCGCATTCGCGGTGCTCATGTTCCTCATCGGTCTGCCGATCGCCTACTACGCGGCGAAGTACGGCGTGGACATCGACCTGCTCACGCGCGGCGCGGGTTTCGGCTACATGGGCTCGACCGTCACGTCGCTGATCTACGCGTCGTTCACGTTCCTGCTGTTCGCGATCGAAGCCAGCATCATGTCGGTGGCGCTGAACCTGGTGTTCGACATCCCGATGTGGCTGGCACACATCTGCAGCTCGCTGGTGGTGATCCCGATTGCGTTGTATGGCATCAGCCTCATCAGCAAGATGCAGATCGTCACGCAGCCGATCTGGCTGATCCTGCAGTTCGTGCCGATCAGCATCATCGCCTGGAAGCACCCGGCGGAGATTGCCGCGTGGACCCAGTACGGCGGCACCGACGGCGGCGGCGGCACCTTCAATTTCGTGTTGTTTGGCCTCGCGGCGTCGGTGTTGCTGTCGCTGCTGCCGCAGATCGGCGAGCAGGTCGACTACCTGCGCTTCCTGCCCAACAAGACGAAAGCCAACCGCATCGGCTGGTGGACCGCGGTCATCGGCACCGGCCCGGGCTGGGTACTGCTCGGCGGAGTCAAACTACTGATCGGTTCGTTCCTGGCGGTGTGGGCGTTGCGCCAGGGCGTGCACGTCAGCCAGGCCGACGAGCCGACCATCATGTATCACCTCGCTTTCCGCGAAGTGTTCCAGTCGCCGACCTTCGCGTTGGTGATGACCGGCATCTTCGTGATCGTCTGCCAGCTCAAGATCAATGTGACCAATGCCTACGCCGGCTCGATCGCCTGGTCGAATTTCTTCTCGCGCCTCACGCATGCGCATCCGGGGCGCGTGGTGTGGCTGGTGTTCAACGTGCTGCTCGCGCTGCTGCTCATGGAGATCGGCATCTTCCGCGCCATCGAGAGCATTCTCGTGATCTATGCCAACTTCGCCGCCGGGTGGATTGGCGCGCTCACCGCGGACCTGGTCATCAACAAGCCGCTCGGCTTCAGCCCGAAATACATCGAGTTCAAGCGCGCGCACCTCTACGACATCAATCCGGTGGGCGTCGGCGCGTTGATAATCTCCGTGCTCCTCTCGAGTCTCGCGTTCATGGGTGCGTTCGGCCAGTACGCACAGATTCTCTCGCCGTTCGTGGCGTTGATCGTCGCCTTCATCGCCGCGCCGTTGATCGCCTGGGGTACCAAAGGCAAGTACTACCTGGCGCGTCCGGCGACCGGCCTTCCGGAGAAGGCCACCGAGCTCGAGTGCAGCATCTGCGAGAACGTCTTCGAACGGGGCGACATCGCCATGTGCCCGGCCTACTCCGGCCCCATCTGCTCGCTGTGCTGTACGCTCGAAGCGCGTTGCCGCGATCAATGCAAGACCAACAGCCGCTTCAACGAGCAGCTCGACGGCTTCATCGCGCGCTTCCTGCCGCAACGCATCGGCGCGCTGCTCAATACCCGCGCCGGTCATTTCGGCGGACTGCTGCTGCTGTCCAATCTCGCCATCGGATTGTTGTTAGGCCTCATCTACCAGCAGTACGGCGGCTCGCTGCCCGCCGAGCGTGAAACCATCCGCACCACGCTGTGGCTGGTGTACTTCGCGCTGCTGGTGGTCTCGGGCGTCATGGCCTGGCTCATCGTGCTGGCGCATGAAAGCCGGCGTGCCGCCGAAGCCGAATCGGCACGGCAAACCTCGATGCTCATGGACGAGATCGACGCGCACAAGCGCACCGACGCGGCACTCGCCAAGGCGAAGGAAGTCGCCGAGGCCGCCAACGTCGCCAAGACGCGCTACATCGCCGGCATCTCGCACGAGATCCGTACGCCGCTCAACTCGATCTATGGCTACGCGCAGCTGCTCGAGCGCGGGACCGCCGGGCCTTCCGACAACGCCATCCGCGTGATCCGCCGCAGCGCCGAGCACCTCGCGGATCTCATCGACGGCATCCTCGACATCTCGAAGATCGAGAACGGCATCCTGCGGTTGAACCGGGACAAGGTGCCGCTCGCGGAATTCCTCGAGCAGATAGTCGACATGTTCCGGCTGCAGGCGGCCGCGAAGGGCGTCGAGTTCATCTACCAGCGCCCGCCCAATCTTCCGGCGTTCGTGCACGTCGACCAGAAGCGGCTGCGGCAGATCCTCATCAACCTGCTCTCGAATGCCATCAAGTACACCGAGCGTGGCAACGCCACGCTCTCGGTGCGCTACCGCAGCCAGGTCGCCGAATTCGAAGTGGCGGACACCGGCGTCGGCATTCCGGCCAACGAGCTCGAGCGGGTGTTCGAACCCTTCGAGCGCGGCCAGGGCGCCAATGTGCGCGCCATTCCCGGTACCGGCCTGGGACTCACCATTACCAAACTACTGACGCAGATCATGGGCGGTGAGATCAATGCCATCAGCACCGAAGGCGTCGGAACCACGTTTACCGTGCGCCTGCTGATGTCCGAGGCCGCGCCCTTGCCCCAGTCCGACAAGGAGTGGGCGGCGGGCGCGCGTGCCGTCACCGGCTACAGCGGCGCACGCCGCCGACTGCTGCTGATCGACGATGACGCCTCGCACATCGACATCGTGCAACGCCTGCTCGCGCCGCTCGGCTTCGTCCTGCATGCCGCGCCCGACGGCGCGCGTGGACTCGACCTCGCGCAACAACACCGGCCGGACCTCGCGCTCGTCGACGTCTCCATGCCGGGCATCACCGGCTGGCAGGTTGCCGAGCGGCTGCGCACGATGCCGGGCCTCGAGCATCTCAAGATCGTCATCGTTTCGGCCAATGCTCATGAATTCTCGCCGGGCGGCCCGGAGGCGAGCCACGACGCCTTTCTCATCAAGCCCATCGACATGCAGCGGCTGCTCGAGTGCCTGGCAACGCACCTGAGCCTGCAGTGGATTTACGAGCCGTCCGCGCCGTCGCGCGAAACCGACCTGCAGGGCGCGCTGCCCGACCACTCGCGGCACCACGTCGACGACCTCTATCAACTCGGGCTCATCGGTCACGTGCGTGGCATACAAGCCAAGCTGCGCGAGATGGAGACCGACCCCACCAACAAACCGTTCGCGAGCCGCATGCGCACGCTGGTCGCGAACTTCGATCTCAAGCGCTACATGAACGTGCTGGAAGGAATGCGCAAACATGGCTAACAACAACCCTCGTCACACCCCCGACGCGCGCCGCGACACGATCCTGGTCGTGGACGACACGCCCGAGACGCTCGGCTTCCTCACCGACACGCTCGATCACGCCGGCTTCACGGCATTGATCGCCACCGACGGCGAGAGCGCGCTGCGTCTCATCGAGCAGATCACGCCGGATCTCGTGCTCATGGACGCAGTCATGCCGGGACTCAATGGCTTCGAAACCTGCCGGCGCATGAAGCGCAACAAGATGCTGGCGCACCTGCCGGTCATTTTCATGACCGGACTCACCGAGACCGAGAACGTGCTGGAAGGATTGGCCGCCGGCGGCGTGGACTACGTCACCAAGCCGCTGGTGGTGGACGAGCTGCTGGCGCGCATACGCGTGCATCTCGCCAATGCGCGCGTCGCGGCGGGCACGCGCGCGGCGCTCGATGCCACGGGCAGATTTCTGCTGGCCGCGGATCGGTCGGGCCGCCTGTTGTGGTGCACGCCCAAGGCGCGCCAGTTGCTGGCCGAGCTGTTCGCGAGCGACGACAACAACGCCAGCCTGCCCGGCCCCGTCATGAACCAGCTCATGCAGCTGCGCTCGGAGGGAGTGAATTCCCGCTTGTTGGTCGACGTCAACGGCCGCAAGGTGGAAATCTCCGTGTTGAGTCCCATCGGCCCCGATGAGCTGCTGTTCCGCCTGACCGAGCTCAGCACCACGGCCGACGAACAGCAGCTGCAGCAGACACTGTCGCTGACTGGCAGGGAATCCGAAGTGCTGCTGTGGATCAGCCGCGGCAAGGCGAACCGCGAGATCGGCGAGATCCTGGCCATCAGTCCCCGCACCGTGAACAAGCACCTGGAACAGATATTCGTGAAGCTGGGCGTGGAGAACCGCGCCTCGGCGGCGGCGCGGGCGGTGCGCACGCTGGCCAGATGAGACAGACCCGGTAAGCTACGCCCCATGCGGCGACATGCATGGAAATTCGCTCCGGCACTGGCACTCCTCGCCATCGGCGCCTTCGCGCAGGTGGCCACCGAGGTCCCCGGTGATGGCCTGGTGCGCATACCCTCGAGCCGCGAGGCGGCTGTCTACCGCTCTCCCGATGTGAGCTTCGTGCAATACAAGCGGCTCATGTTCGATCGCGTGGCGGTGTCGTTCAAGGCCGGCTGGCGGCGCGATCACCCGAAACTCAGCGAAGCGGAAGTCGAGCGCGTGCGCTCGCGAGCCGCGAGCGGATTTCAGGAAGAGCTCGCGCACGAGCTCGTCGACCGGGGCCACTACGTCATCGCCGAAGCGCCCGCGCCTGATGTACTGCGCGTCAAGCCGCTGATCGTCGACCTCGACCAGACAGCTCCAACCGCCGGCATGGACCCTTCGCTGCGCAGTTACGCACGCACCGCCACCAAAATGACGCTCATCGTCGAGTTGTACGATGCCGCCAGTGGCGTACTGGTCGGGCGGATCCGCGACCTGGAACCGGCGCGGGAATATCCCGAACCGCGCCGACTCGACCAGGTCTTCATCGAAACCGAAGCGCGGCACGCGTTCGCGAACGCATCGCGGCTCGTGCACGAAGCGCTGAGCGTCGCGATGACCGAGCGACCGCGCTGAGACACGTTTCGCGGATGCCTCTATCTACTGCGGCCTTTGTTTGCCGGCGATCCCGGCGCGCGGTCGTCAGGCTTCCGCGTTGCGTCCGAGCGCCTCGACCTGCGATTGCAAACTCAGGCGATCCAGAGACCGCACGGGAAGGTTGCTGAACACGCGCAAGCGCCGTTCGAGCTCGGCGCGCGTGCGTATCAATGCCTGGCGGCGCTCCACGGGATCGTCGAACTGCTCCGGGTCGACGCAACGCCAGTGCGCCGTGATCGGGTGCCCGGGCCAGGTCGGTGGCGCCTCACCGGCGGCCGTGTCGCTCAGTGTGAAGACGAAATCCAACGGCGGCGAATCGGGCGCGCTGAACTCGCGCACGTGTCGTGGCGCGTGCGCAGGGACTTCGAGACCGGCGTGATGCAGCAGCTCGATGGTCACCGGATCGATACACGCCGCGGGACGAACTCCGGCGCTGAATGCCTGCAGCTGTCCGCGCCCGATCGAATTGGCGAGAGCTTCGGCCATCACGCTGCGCGCGGAATTCCGCTGCGAGAGAAACAGCAGTCTGAAGGGCTGTCCTTGCATGGGCATTTCCCTGCGGCGCCGCAAAGTCGGCGCGCACAGTTTCGATTCCGCCGGCGAACGGCGCTATCGCGCCGTGGAGCGCGCGCGTGTCAGCAACGGCAACCGCAGGCTGTCAGTTGCCGAGCATGCCCTGTGTTTCGATGAACTGAACCACCTGGTCGAGGCCCTGGCCGGTTTTCAGATTCGTGAACACGAACGGCCGGGTGCCGCGCATCTTCTTCGCGTCGCGATCCATGACTTCGAGAGACGCGCCGACGTGCGGCGCCAAATCGATCTTGTTGATGATCAGCAGGTCGCTCTTCATGATGCCCGGCCCACCCTTGCGCGGGATCTTGTCGCCCGCCGCGACGTCGATGACGTACAGCGTCAGGTCCGAGAGCTCCGGGCTGAACGTGGCGGCCAGATTGTCACCGCCGCTCTCGACGATGATGAGGTCCAGCCCGGTGAAGTCGTGCATGAGCTGATCGATGGCCGCGAGATTCATCGACGCGTCTTCACGGATGGCGGTGTGCGGGCATCCGCCGGTCTCGACTCCACGAATCCGCTCGGGAGCCAGTGCCTGGCTTCGGATCAGGAATTCCTGGTCTTCCTTGGTGTAGATGTCGTTGGTGACGACCGCGAGACTGAAGTTGTCGCGCATCCGCTTGCACAGCGAATCCACGAGCGCCGTCTTGCCCGAACCCACCGGACCGCCAACGCCCACACGCAAAACATCGGATTTGGAATTCATGCCCGGAATCATACTTCGCGTTCCGAAGGCCGGTGCGCGCGCGGCACCCGGCCTGCGTCAAATGACTTATATAAGAGTGGCCTGGCGGAGCCGCCGGCACGGTATCGGCGACGCCGGAATGGGCTAGTCTCGGATGCCATGACACTCGCAAGAAAACATCTGGTCCGCGCCGTCATAGTGTTCGCCGCCGTGCTGCCGGCAGCGGCACTGGCCCATCCGGGCCATGGAGAGACTTCGACATTCGGCGCCGGCGCCATGCACCCGCTCGGCGGCATCGACCACGTGGTGGCACTGCTCATCGTCGGGCTGCTGGTGCAACGGCTCGGCGGCCGCTTCTTGTGGCCGATGTCGGCGACGTTTCTCGGCTTGTTAGTCGCCGCGTGGACCGCGGACAGCGATGGCTGGCGCTACGCCGCCGGTTTCATGCTCTCGAGCGCGGGCCTGATCGCGGCCGGCGTGGCCGCAACCAGCGCTCTCATCCGCTTCGTTACTGCAAACGCACGACGCTCACCGATTTAGGTGGCAAGCGAATCAGCAGTGCATCGCCTTTGCGCGAAGCACTGATCTTCACCGGCGCGATCCCTTCCGGTGCATCCGGCGTATTGCGCGCATCCATCGTCTTCGACGTGAGCACGCGGCCGAGCGCGCCGGTCGCCTTCGCGCCGGCCACGTTTACGGTCACCACCGCCTCGCGATTCGGATCGAGATTGACCAGCGCCAGCTGCAATCGCGCGTCGACGTCGCGCGCCGCGGAAACACTGACCGACGGCACGGTGTAGTTGCCGAGCTTGTAATCAGGGGTGATCACCTCGGTCGGCAGGAACGTCGCGCCTTGGAACGGAATGTACATCTGGTACACGTGGTAGGTAGGCGTGAGCGCCATCTTCGGTCCGTCGGTGAGGATCATGGCCTGCAACACGTTCACCATCTGCGCGATGTTGGTCATCTGCACGCGTCTGGCGTGGCGGTGGAAGATGTTGAAGTTGAGGCCGGCGACCAGCGCGTCACGCAGCGTGTTCTGCTGGTAGAGGAATCCCGGTTCGCGGCCCGGTTCCGGTGCATACCAGGTGCCCCACTCGTCCACGTAGAACGCCACCTTGCCGTCCGGATCGTTCTTGTCGAGGATCTTCACGTTGTTGGTGATGTACTCGTCGATCTTCATCGTGTTCGAGAGCGTGGAAATCCACTGCTCCTCGGGGAATCCGACCGAATTGCCCTTGTTCTGCCACACGCCGGTGGGCGTGGTGTAGTAATGGTGCGAGATCGCGTCCATGTCGCGGTGTACGTTGGTAGTCAGCACGTCCACCCAGGTGGTGCCGGCGTCGTTGCCGCCGCTGGCGACGATCTTCGGCCGGTGACCGCGCGGTGCCTTCACGTAGGTGGCGTACTGCCGGAACAGGTTGGCGTAGTACTCCGGCGTCATGTTGCCGCCGCAGCCCCAGGTCTCGTTGCCGATGCCGAAGAACTGCACGTCCCAGGGCGCATCGCGCCCGTTCTTGCGACGTTCGTTGGCGAGCGTCGAGACGGTGTTCGACGTCATGTACTCCATCCAGTCCGCCATCTCCTGCGGACTGCCCGAGCCGACGTTGCCGCTGATGTACACCTTGCTGCCGATCATTTCGGCGAATTTCATGAATTCATGGGTGCCGAACTCGTTGGTCTCCGCCACGCCACCCCAGTGCGTGTTCACCTTCACCGGGCGTTTGGCGCGATCGCCGACGCCGTCGCGCCAGTGGTATTCGTCAGCGAAGCAGCCGCCGGGCCAGCGCACCACCGGCACGTGCAAATTCTTCAGCGCGTCGATCACGTCGTTGCGGTAGCCGTTGGTGTTCGGGATGGCCGACTTCTCGCCGACCCACACGCCTTCGTAGATACCGGCGCCGAGATGCTCGGCAAATTGACCGTAGACGTTGGGGTTGATGGTCGGCCCGGGCTCATCGGCATGGATCGTCACCGCCACGTTGACAGATTCGGCGGCGACCGCCGCCATGGAAACGCATGCGATCGACAGCATTGCGCCACACAGTTGCTTCCGGCTTCTCTTCATTGTCACTCCTAGAGTTGCGCGCGCGGCCATCCGTCCGGCGTCCAGTAGATGGGTGAGATACGCAGCGTGGGCGTGCCGCCGTGTTCGGCGTCGTAGGCGTGGTACACCAGATAGTCGCCCTGGTCATCACCAGGGCCAGCGCGCAGCACGGCATTGTGGCCGGTGCCCTTGAAGCGCTCGTCCCCCTGGACGACGATACTGCCGCCCCCGTCCATCATCGAGCGGCCGTTCACGTCCAGGTATGGCCCGGTGACTTCACGCGACCGGCCGCACGCCACGAAGTAGGTGCTGTTCACTCCGCGGCAGCAGAAGTCGAACGAAGCAAACAGGTAGTAGTAGTCGCCGCGCGAAATCATGAAAGCCGCCTCGATGGCGCTGGGCGCGCCGCGCGCCACCGGACGCCATGCCAGCGAGTGAATCTTGTCTTCGCTCTCGAGGCGCTTTCCCGTGGCCGGATCGATGCGCGCCATCTTGAGGCCGTCCCAGAAGCTTCCCCAGGCCAGCCAGTGGCGGCCATCGCGATCGACGAACAGGTTCGGATCGATGGCGTTGAAACGATCGTGCAATCGCGACTGCACCACCAGCTCTCTATCTACCCAGGCGAATGCCGGGTCCGCGGGATCGAGCGTCTGGTTGGTCGCGAGGCCGATGACCGACTGGTTGGAACCGAACGAGGAGACCGAGTAATAGAGATGATAGAGGCCGTTGTAGAACGAGATGTCCGGCGCCCACACGCCCTTGGTGCGCGGTACGGCTGCGCGCGCCCATTCGGGGATCTGCGTGAACACGAAGCCCAACCGCTCCCAGGTAATGAGATCGCGCGAGCGCCGGCAGGCAACGAAACCGCCGACGTCGGTCTTCACGCTCGTGGAGAACAGGTAGTACGTATCGCCTTGCTTGATGATGCAGGGATCGTGCACGGGCGCGAAATCGCCCTGCATGCGCGCGTTGATCGAGCCGGTTGCCTGCGCGGCGGCGCGGCCGAGGCCGGATCCGCCCAGAGATAGCGCCAGCAAAGAGCGAAGAAGTGCGCGGCGCGCCAGCAGTCCGCCAGAACCAGTATCGGCGCCCATGAGCCCCCTCAAGCCCGAGAAAAACAATACTCAGACTTTTGATGCTAGCCGCGAAGCCCGGCGCCGCGCAATACGCCGTCAGTAGTGAGCGTCGCGCGTCGCGCGCGACGCCGCGGCCGGCTTGGGCCGTTGCTTGATCGGCGTGTCCATGATCGCGAGCCGGATGAGCTCGGTCATTGCTTCGCGCGCGCCATCGGGATTCTTGGCGGCGATGGCGTCGTACACGCGCCAGTGATCGGGCACCGGATCGCGCTTCAATGGCGCAATGCGCTGCTTGAATTCGGTCAGCGCGTTGACCGCCGCCGTAACACCGTTGGTCAACGAAACGATGAAGGGATTCGCCGTGGCGTGGAGCAGCGCCGCGTGGAATTCCTTGTCGGCGATGCGCCCGTCCTCGATGTTGAGGGTATGCAGTGACATCGCGTCGAGCGCGCGCCGCATGCTGTCGAGATGCTTCTGGCTGCGCCGCGTGGCAGCGAGCGCCGCCGCCGCCGGCTCGACGATGGTTCGCAGCTCGAACAATCCGTGCAGCACCTCGGGTTCGGGTTCACCGGAAAACGCCCAGGACAGTACGTCCGGATCCAGCAGGTGCCACTCCTCGAGAGTGCTCACCCGGGTGCCGACACGCGGCCGGCTGTGTACCAGGCCCTTCGCGGCGAGAATGCGCAGCGCTTCGCGATACGCCGTGCGCGATACCTTGCGTTGTTCGCTGGCTTCCACCTCCCCGTCGAGCACATGGCCCGGGCGGTATCGCCCCGAAACGATGAGGACACCGAGATCGCGTGCAATCGTTCCATGCAGCCGCAGCGACTTGCGATGCGGGTGAGCGGCATTCGCGGTGGCTGGAGGTTTCTTGCTCTTCTTGGATTTTTTTTTGGCAGCCATCCGGCGATTATCCCTGCGGTCCCGAACTCAACGCCGCCGAATTGTCCGCGCAGCGCACCGTGACTACAAGATCGGATGTGGCCCGCACGCGTCAGCACCCTCTCCTGCGGACATGCACTTGCGCCTGCAAACCCTTGAAAACAGGCAAGACATCGGCGGGCCTCGCTCATCAGTGAAAGCCGGCTCACCGATCAAGTTCCGCAAAAGTACGAGTATTGGCCCGGCCGGCCTAAGTCCCTGAGATACATATCAGTCTGATCATGGAGCCATGACACCGCTGGCATTGCATTGGCACTTGTCCTACCGCTAGCATTTGTCCGAGTAATAAATAAGCGGACCGGCTCACCCGAACCGAGTCGTCCGTCAGAGGGGTATCAACGTGGCGGGAATCAAACAGATCAGCTCGGCGTCTGCGCTGGCGGCGCTTTCAATCTCGGTTTCCGCAATCGCGCAGCAGGCACCTGCCGCCGATACGCCCAAAGGCGAGGAAGTGGAAACCGTCGTCGTCACCGGCGTTCGCCAGAGTCTGGCGAAAGGTCTCGAGAACAAGAAGGAAGCGACGCAGGTCGTCGAATCCATCGTCGCCGAGGACATCGGCAAACTACCCGACAACAACGTCATCGAGGCGCTGCAGCGCGTCACGGGCGTGCAGGTGACCGAGCGCGCCGGCGGCGAAGCCAACGGCATCGTGATTCGCGGCCTCCCCGACATAACCACCACCTGGAACGGGCGCAACTTCTTCACCGGCGTCGGGCGCGCGGTTCAATTGCAGGACATCCCTGCAAACCTCATCAGCCGCGTCGACGTGTTCAAGACCCGCTCGGCCGATCAGATCGAGACGGGCCTCGCCGGACAGATCGACGTGCGCACGCGACGCCCGTTCGATTTCGAGGGGCTCGAGATGTCGTTCAATGCGCGCGCCGTCGAACAGGAGCAGCGCGGCGACGTCGATCCAAACCTGAGCTTCCTCGTCAGCAACCAGTGGGATGGTCCCGACGGCCGCTTCGGCGCGCTGTTCAACGTGAGTTTCGGCGAATCGCGTTATCGCGACCAGAGCGTGACGGCGGGCGCGCTCGTTCCGTTCGTGACGGCCACCGGCCCCCTGCCGCCGGGATTCACGCCGCTGCAGCGCGTCTTCAACGGAACTCCGCCGATCTGGGAAGCAGGCCTCAGCCGCGGACTGCCCGAGGAGCCCGGTTCCACGCTGGACTTCAACACCGGCCCCGGAGTCGCAAACTTTCCCTATCTACTGGCGCGCGACGCGTTGTTCGCCAGCGACTTCGAGGCCGATCGCAAGCGGCCGGCCGCCAATCTCGCGCTGCAGTTCGCGCCCAACGACACTTCCGAATACACCTTCGAAGCCTTCTACCAGGGCTATCGCGAGGAGATGTTCAACAACCTGCACTTCACGTTCGCCGACTGGTGGGGTTCGCTCGGGCCGAATCCGGCCTCGACCATCACGCTGTATCCGGACAGCAATCTCATCAAGACGCGCGTGGTCGGCGCGCCGTTCAATTTCAACAGCGGCGACTCCACCGACGCTTCGACCGACACCTTTGTGTACGCGTTGAACGGCAAGTGGCAGATGAGCGACCGGTTCAAACTGGAAGCAGACCTGTCGATTCAATCCAGCAAGTTCAAAACGGATTTCATCGCCGTACGCACCGAGCGCGTCCCCGAAGCGATCACGCTCGATTTCAACTCGGGCGACGGCATGCCTTCGTGGCACTTCACCAATGCTGCCGGCGCCAACATCGACGCCAACATGCTCAATCCGGCGCTGTGGAACATGGGACAGCTGTTCCAGAACAAGGGCAAGGATCTGGGCGGCGCCGCGACGCTCACGATCGACGGCGACTATATGGTCAGCGACGACGGCGTGTTCCGGACACTGAGCTTCGGCGCGCGCTACGACGATCGCGATGCGAAACACTGGCAGCCGACGACCGACCTCGCACCCTTCCCGCTGGTGGCGGCGAATCTCGGGCAGATGCCGGAAGGCATGGTGTGGGACAACCACAGCTTCATGGATGGCAATTTCGACGGACCGACCACGTGGGCGGTCGCGAACGGATACTGGATCCACGACAACGCGGACCAGGTGCGCGCGATCTACGGCGCGCAGGCGGGTGGCCCGGGACTCCTGCGCTCGTATGACGTCAAGGAGCGCACCGCCTCCGCGTACGTGAAAACGGAGTTGCAGTTCGGTGAAAAGTGGCTCGCGGAAGTCGGATTGCGCTACGTGAAGGTGACCACGCCGATCGACTTCACCGATCTGGTGGTGGCCGGCAATCCGTCGACGAGCAGAGTGAGCGAGGTCAGCGATCTGATGCCGTCGGTCACGTTGCGATACAACATCACCGACGACTTCCGCTTGCGCTTCAATTACGGCGAAACGCTGCGCCGTCCGGATTTCGCCCAGCTCAATCCGAACTTCACGCTCGTCGACGATCTGACGAACGTGGGTTACGGCTCGGGCACCGGCGGCAATCCGAATCTGACGTCCGCGAAGGGCAAGAACTTCGATGCCACCTTCGAGTGGTATTTCGCCAAGGACAGCGCCGTCTACGGCACCTGGTTCAAGCGCAAGATCGACGGGCTGGTGGTCACGCAACTGCAGACGGTTCACATCGAGAACAGCGGGCTCAGCGTCGATGACTTCAGGGTTTCACGGCCGGTGAACGCCTCCAACGGCGACCTCGATGGATTCGAACTTGGCTTCCTGTATTTTCCCGACGATCTGCCGGGAATCCTCAACGGCTTCGGCATTCAAGGCAGCTATACGAGCCTGAACTCGAGCCAGAACGTTCCGATCTACGACGCGAACCTGGTGCTGGTCGGCCAGAACGAGTCCGAATTCTTCGGCGTGTCCGACAGCTCATACAACGTGACTCTCGCCTACGATCGAGCGGGCGTGGGTGCGCGACTGTCATACGTGTGGCGCGACAACTTCATTGCCAACAACGAAGCGCCGCTGTTCGCCAATCCGATCGGCGTCTGGAGACAGCCCGAGAAGAGCCTCGACCTGCAGCTGAACTACGACTTCAATGAAAACTTGGCGGTCTCGTTCGACGCGATCAATCTCACCGGGGAAATTCAGCGGTCCTACTACTCGTTCGCCGATGTCGGCAGTCCCAGCACCACGAACTTCGGCAACACGCTCATCAGCCGCTCGTTCGCGCTGGGAGTTCGCTGGAAATATTGAAGACCAGGAGGCGGACCGTGCGGTCTGCCGGATAACGACCGCGGCGTGCGCACTCACGCCGCGGTTTTTTTTCGCCGCGCCGAACTACTCCATGTAGGCCTTGGCCGGTGGCCACGCGTCCCACAGAGTGGGGTCGGCGACCGTCATGGCCTGGGCACTCGCCAGGATCGGCTTGGCGAATTCCGTCGCCCTCCGCCCCACGCCGTCGATGTGCACGCCGGTGACCACCATGGTCGCCAACAGGTCGTCGAGATCGCCGCGCCGCATCTCGTGCACGAAGCGCACGCTCTTTGGCCGCACTTCGATGATGGCGCTGCGAATCGTCAGCACATCGCCGGGCAGGCCTTCGCGCCGGTAGGCGATTCGTTGATCGACGGCGGCCATGCCCCGCCTGGCATCTTTCATGTATTGCGCCGTGAGACCCATCATCGCCGCGAGGTTCCACGTGGCCTCGTCGAACTTGCCGACGTACCACATGACGTTCATGTGACCCATGTGGTCGCAGTGCCACTGCTGCACGGTGCCGCGATAGGTAATGAATGCCTTGTCCATTGATCTTTCTCCTGGGCCCGCGATGCTACCGCATCGATGCGCGGCCCACGCGCCAGACTAACTACTGCGTCGCGCCGGGGAGTCGGTCGTCCCCCTCGAAAAATATTTTCGCAGGGGGCTGGTGTTCGATCCGGAACTGAGTATACACTGTATACACAGTATGTACAGCGGCATGAACATCTCCCAGACCGACGCCCGCCCCATGTATCAGCAAATCATGGAGCAGATCCGTGCCCGCATCGCCGCCGGCGACTGGACCGCAGGCCGGGAATTGCCCTCGATTCGGGCGCTGGCGGCCGCTTTGAGCGTCAGCGTCATCACCGTCAAGCGTGCCTACCTCGACCTCGAAAGTGACGGCGTCATCGTGACGCGCCATGGAAAAGGCTCCTTCGTCGCCGAGGTCAACGGCCTCGCTGGCGACCTGCAGGAAGAGAAGCTCGATGAACACCTGGCCGCGGCGGCGGGCATCGGCCGCCAGGCCGGACTCACGCCCGAAGACCTCGCGGAACGTCTGCGCCGCGCCATCCGCAACCTGGACAGGAAATGACCCAGACCAAACACATCGAGATGCACGCCGTCCGCAAGGCATTCCGCTTCTTCACGCTCGAGGATCTGTCGCTGGAGCTCGCGCCCGGGCAGATCATGGGTTTCGTCGGCCCGAACGGTGCCGGCAAAAGTACGAGTATCCGCCTGATGACGGGGCTGCTGACGCCCGATGCGGGCGCCGTTCGTGTGCTCGGCCATGCCATGCCCGACCAGCAGGCGCTGGCGAAGCGCGACATCGGCTTCGTCTCCGACGACATGCGGCTGTTCGGCCACGCGACTTTCGGCTGGCACATGAGATTCGTGGCGTCTATCTACCCGGGCTGGGATGCGAAGTACGCGCAAGCCCTGGTCAAGCGATTCAATCTGCGCCCCGAGCAGAACGTGAGCGGACTGTCCAGCGGCGAGCACGCCAAGGCGGTGCTGTTGCTCGCCCTCGCCCGCCGCCCGCGGCTGTTGATCCTCGATGAACCCACCTCGGGCCTCGATCCGGTGGCGCGCCACGAGGTGCTCACCGAGTTCATGGACGTACTGCGCGACGACGATCGCTCCATCCTGTTCTCATCGCACAACACCGTGGACGTGGAACGGATCTCCGACCGCATCGCCTTCATCGACCGCGGCCGGCTGATCGAAAGCAGCGACAAGGAGGATTTCCTCGAGCGCTGGCGCCGGATCCAGCTGCAGTTGCCGCCGGGGACCACGGTGCCGGATCTGCCGCACCTGGTCAGCCGCGTCGTCGACGGCCAGTTTGTGACGTTGACCACCAACCGCTTTTCGCAGGACCTGCTGGCATTCCTCGGCTCGAGCGTGCGGGAAGTGCACCGCATGAGTCTCGAGGAGATCTTCGTCGCGAACGTCATGCATCACCGGGAGACGCGCGGCCAATGAACACACTCGCTCGCAAATTGATCGCGAAGGATTTCTACCTGTACCGCTGGCTCATCGTTGGCTCCACGGTTTCGGGACTTCTGGCACTGCTGATCGCCGCCGAAGGCGAAGTGCGTTTCAACATCGGCATGCTGACCTGGCTCACGACCATCGTCGCCTTCGGCGTCGTGCTGGCGATGATGGCGATCGGCAATGAACGCAAGGAGCGCACGCTGCAGTTCGTCCTGAGCCTGCCGCTGTCGCATGGCGATTACGTACGCATCAAGGTCGTCGGCCTGCTGCTCTGCTTTCTGGTGCCCTGGGCCGTGCTGGGTGCCGGCGCAGTCACGCTCATAGCAGTCATGCCCAACCTGCCCGATGGCCTGCTGCCTTTCGCCGTGTTGATGTGCGGATTCTTCCTGGCGAACTACTCGCTGGTTCTATGCGGCGCGCTGCACACCGCCTCCGAGGGTTTGATCACCCTCCTGATCATCGTGACCAACATGAATGTAACGCTGTTCATATTCATGGTCGGCGCGCTGCCGTCGCTCCACGACCATTTGCGCGAGCCGGCGCCCGAGTGGAACTCGACTTTCTGGATCGTCCTCGGCGCCGAGCTCGCGACATTCGTCATCACCGTTTCTCTGCCTTACTTCGTGGCGGCGCGCCGTCGCGACTTCAACTGAAGGAAACAACAATGAACAACAGTCACAATCCTGAAAACCGTCTGCACGCGCTCGACGCGGTGCGCGGCTTCGCCCTCTTGTTAGGCGTCGCGTTTCACGCCGCGCTGTCGTTCCTGGGCGGACCGCCCGGCACCTGGTTCGCGGCGGATAACTCGTCCAACGCGTTGTTGGGCGACGCGGCGTTCGTCACGCACATCTTTCGGATGTCGCTGTTCTTCTTCATCGCCGGTTACTTCGGGCGCCTTCTGTATCTGAAGCTTGGCGCCCGCTCTTTCTGGGCGAATCGCGCCACTCGCATCCTCATTCCGCTGGTAGCCGGCTGGGTCGTTCTGTCGCCGATCATCAGCTTTCTGTGGATTACAGGCCTCACCAAAGCCTTCGGCGGCAAGCTGCCGCCCACGCCCGCCATGCCGGCGGACTTCTTTCCGCTCGGGCATCTGTGGTTTCTCTATCAGTTGCTCATCATCTATGTAGTCGTCATCACGGCCCGCAGCCTCGTCGCTCGCCTCGATCCGGCGCAGAGACTTCGCGGTCTGGTCGACAAGGCGGTGAGCGGTTCGATTCGCACGATGGCGGGCACATTCACGCTCGGACTCCCGGTCGCCGCCGCGCTGATGTCGCTGTCCTTCTGGGTCTACTGGATGGGCATCCCCACTCCGGACATGACACTGGTTCCGCAGGTCCCGGCGTCGGTCGGTTTCGGCACCGCGTTCGCCTTCGGCTGGCTGGTGCATCGCTCGACGGGCGCTCTCGCAGCCATCACGCAGCGCTGGATTTCGAATCTGGGCGTCGCGATCGTCGCCACCGGCTGGCTGCTGCACTCCATGCACGCCGAGCCGTTTGCGCAGCCGGGTTTGACCAAGACGGTTTACGCACTGGTATTCGGCGTGGCGTTGTGGGGTTGGGTGCTCGGGCTCACGGGCGCCGCATTGCGCTTTCTCTCCAACTACAGCGCCACGCGCCGTTATCTCGCCGACGCTTCGTACTGGGTCTACCTGGCGCACCTGCCGGTGGTCGTCGCGTTGCAGATCTGGGTCAGCCAATGGCCGCTGCACTGGAGCGTGAAGTACCCCTTCATTCTCGTCGTCAGCTTCGCCGTGTTGTTTGCAAGCTATCACTTCCTGATACGGCCGACGTTCATCGGCCAGCTGCTGAACGGCCGCAAGTATCGTCGCGCTGATGGGCGCAAGCCGCTTCCGCCAAGCTCCTCGCCCTCACCGGCTGCGCCACCGCCGGCGAATACAGCCAACGGCAGCCCGGTAGCCCAATTGCGCGGCATCACCAAGCGCTTCGGCGCGGTGACGGCGCTCCACTCGATCGACCTCGAAGTGCGTCCCGGTGAGTTGTTAGCTGTGCTCGGCCCCAACGGCGCCGGCAAATCCACGGCGATCTCATTGTGGCTCGGGCTCATCGAACCGGACGCGGGCACCGTGACGCTGCTCGGCGGCGAGCCGCAGGACATCGCCCGGCGCCGCGGGCTTGGCGTGATGATGCAGGACGTCGAGATGCCCAAGGAACTGCGCCCGCGTGAGCTCGTGGCCCTCGCTTCGAGCTACTACGAGAACCCGCTCGATGTCGAGGAAACCCTGAAGCGCGCCGGCATCATGCAGTTCGCGGATCGCGCGTACGGCAAACTATCCGGCGGCCAGAAGCGGCAGGCGCAGTTCGCGGTGGCGATCTGCGGCCGCCCGAAGGTGTTGTTCCTCGACGAGCCGACGGTGGGCCTCGACATCCAGGCGCGCCAAGCCATGTGGAAGAGCATTCGCGCGCTGCTGGCCGACGGCTGTTCCATCGTGCTGACCACGCACTACCTCGAAGAAGCCGAGACGCTCGCGGACCGCGTCGCCGTGGTCGCCAAGGGCCGCGTGATCGCCTCCGGCAGCGTCGACGACATGCGCGCGCTGGTCGTACTCCGCCAGATCAGCTGCGAGTCGTCGCTGAGCGTGGACGAAGTGCGCGGATGGCCCGGCGTCGTCGAGGTCACCCGCGACGCATCGAAACTGAACATCACCACCACCGACGCCGAGGGTGTCGTACGCCGTCTATTGGCCAGTGACGCAAAGCTGGCGCGCCTCGAAGTGCGCCAGGCAGGTCTCAACGAAGCATTCAACGAACTTACACGGGAGGCTGCATGAACGCGCTGGCTCTGAATTCGGTCGACACGACATCGACTCCGCGCGGAAACGCGCTGGGCGCCTACTTCACCGAAACGCGCTACGAACTGATCCGCATGATCCGCAATCCCGGCGTCGCCGTCCCGGTGCTGGCTATGCCGCTGGCGCTGTACTTGTTGTTTGCGCTGGTGATCGCGGGTGAGGCCATCGACAAGGATCCGAACCTCGGCATCTTTCTGTTCGCGGCGTTCTCGATCATGGCGGTCACCATGCAGGCCTTGTTCGGCACCGGCGTCACGCTGGCGCTCGAGCGCGACATGGGGCTGCTGCGCCTGAAGCGCGCGCAACCGGCGCCACCCGCGGCCTGGGTGGTGGCGAAGATCGCCAGCGGGTTTGTGCTCGCGGTGCTCGCGTACGTACCCATCGTCATCATGGCGCTCGCCACGGGCAAGCTCGCGCTGGCTCCTGGCCAGGTGGCGGCGTTCAGTGGCGCGCTGCTCGTGGGCTCCATCCCGTTCTGCGCGATGGGGCTCATGGTCGGCTCGCTGGCCAGCGGCACCACCGCGCCTGGATACTCGCTTCTCATCTACCTACCCGGGTGCTACCTGTCGGGAATGTTCTTCCCGCTGCCGAAGTCGATGTACTGGGAGGCGCCGATCTGGCCACAGTTCCAAGTCGAGCAGTTCGCGATGCACCTGGCGGGCATCACGAAATTTCAGCAAGAGCCGCTGTTGACGGCCATCGCGACCATGGTCGGCTACACCACGATGTTCGCCGCCATCACCGTCTGGCGTCTGTCCAGGAAGGGCTGAGGAAAAAAAGGGGACATTCCGATTTTTTCTGCCAAAGGCGGAAAAGCGGAATGTCCCCTTTTTCGGGCTCTCCGACTTACGGCTAGAGGCAGTGCCAACTTCGGGACGACGCGGTATCTTTGCCGCCGCACAACCGAGGGGGACGAGCCATGAGCGGCAAGGATCGACGCGAGTTTCTGCAGAAGGCCGGCCTCGCCGGCATGCTCTCGGCCATGACACCGGCCGTGTTCGGCCAGGCGGCCTCGGGCGCGTTCACGGTGGATCCCGCCAATACCGCCACGCCTGAGATCAAGCCCGAGCATTCGATCAAGTTCGCGGCCATTGGCCTCGACCACGCACACATCTTCGGCATGATCGCCGCGGTACAACGCGGCGGCGGCGCTCTTGTCGCATTCCACGCCGACGATGCGGCGCAGATCGCGGATTTCCAGAAGCGGTACCCCGGCGTGAAACTCGCGAGCGAAGAGGAAATCCTCAACGACAAGTCGATCGTGCTGGTCGCCGGCGCGCCGATCCCGGATCTGCGCGCACCGCTCGGCATGCGCGTCATGAAAGCCGGCAAGGACTACCTGTCCGACAAGCCCGGCATCACCACGCTCAAGCAGCTCGCGGACGTGCGCAAGACCGTCAAGGAAACCGGGCGCAAGTTCGCCATCATGTATTCCGAGCGACTCGAGGTGCGCGCCGCCGTGTACGCGGGCGAGCTCATCAAGCAAGGCGCCATTGGCCGCGTGGTACAGACGGTGAACCTGGCGCCGCATCGCGTGAATGCGCCGAGTCGCCCGGCCTGGTTTTTCGACAAGGCGCGCTACGGCGGAATCCTCACCGACATCGGCTCGCACCAGGCCGATCAATTCCTCTATTACACCAACAGCACGAAGGCCAAGGTGGTGGCCGCGCAAACCGGCAACGTTGCCTGGCCGCAGTACCCGCAATTCGAGGACTTCGGCGACATGGTCATGTCCGGCAATGGCGGCACCGGCTATGTGCGCGTCGACTGGTACACGCCCGATGGTCTCGCCACCTGGGGCGATGGCCGCCTGTTCGTGCTCGGCACCGAGGGCTACATCGAGCTGCGCAAGTACATCAACGTCGCCACCGACATGACCGGCGGCAATCACATGTACATCGTCGACAAAAAGCAGGCGCGCTACATCGACTGCAGCAAGGTGCCGTTGCCCTTCGGTCCGCAGTTCGTCACCGACATCGTGAACCGCACGCAGGTCGCGCAGGATCAGGAACAGGCATTACTGGCAGCCGAGCTGGTACTCAAAGCACAAAAAATCGCGACGCGGCCGATCTCTGCCTAGTTTGAAGCGAGGGGGACTCATGAAATTACGCGGACCGCTGCTCGCGGCATTGCTTGTGTGCGCCGTCGCGCAGGCCGACGAGTCGGCCGGACCCGCTTACGTGCCGTTTCACGCCTCGAGCATTTACGCGCTCGGTGAAACCGCCGGCTGGCATGTCACCTTGCCGTGGAGCTCACCCGCCGTGAGCTATGTCATTCGCAAGAACAACCTCATCGAAATCGGCCGGGGCATCCTCGTGCCTGGCAAACCGTCCTCCATCGAAGCGAAGCTCGATGAACCGGGAATGGTGTACGTCGAAATCACCGAAAACACCTTCGGTGCCAAGTCACGCGCGCTGGGCGCGGCGGTCGCGCCGGAGAAAATCCAGCCGGCGATTCCCGCGCCGGCCGACTTCGACGCGTTCTGGGCGGCGAAGATGAAGGCGCTTCGCAAGGTCCCTGCCAAGCCGGAGCTCACCGACAAACCGAGTGACAAGGAGGGCGTCGACTTCGCCATCCTCAAGATGAACCATGTCGAGGGCAAACACGTGTGGGGCCAGGTGGCGAAGCCCCATGACTCGACGAACAAGAAGAAGTATCCCGGCCTCGTCATCCTGCAATGGGCCAGCCCGCCCTATCCGCTGCAGAAAGCCTGGGTCACCGACCGCGCCGCCGAAGGCTGGCTCACGGTCAACATCGAACCGCACGATGTGATGCCCGATCAGCCGAAGGAGTATTACGACGCGCTGCCGGCCGAGCTCAAGAGTTACAACACCATCGAGACGCGCAATCGCGACAAGAACTACTTCTTATATATGTACCTGGCCGACATTCGCGCCATCGACTATCTCTCGACTCGCCCGGACTGGGACGGCAAGACGCTGGTGGTCATGGGCACCAGCATGGGCGGCCAGCAGAGTCTGTGTGCCGCGGGCCTGCATCCGAAAGTGACCGCGATGCTGATCAACGTGCCCGCCGGCGCGGACGCCAACGGCACCGCGCACGGGCGAAAAATCGGCTACCCGAATTGGGACGCCAGCGATCCGCAGGTGCTGAAGACCGCCGAATATTTCGACACTGTGAATTGCGCGGCGCGCATCAAGGTGCCGTCACTGGTGGCGATGGGATTCATCGATACGGTAACGCCGCCGGTCGGCATCTGGACGGCGTTCAATCTCATCAAGGGCCCGAAGGAAGCGGCGCCCATGATCGATTCGCCGCATAACCACTTGGCCACTCCCGAGCAGGCGATGCCCTGGACCCAACGCTCGGCGGCGTGGCTCAGTGCCCTCGTCGCCAGCCGCTCCCCCATCGAGCCTGCCGACCTGGCGGCGCCGCGAACCGACAAGAACTCGATGCTGGCGCATGAGCAGTTGCTCGCCAAGCGCAAGGCCGGCCAGATCGACGTGTATTTCATGGGCGACTCGATCACGCGCCGCTGGGGCGCGAGCGATCCGCAATACCAGGAACTGTTCGCCAACTGGCGCGCGAATTTCACCGGCTGGAATGCCGCGGATTTCGGCTGGGGCGCCGACAAGACGCAACACATGCTGTGGCGCCTGCAAAACGGTGAGCTCGACGGCATCGACCCGAAAATCGTCGTGCTGATGGCCGGCACTAACAATGTCGGCCGCGCAACGCCGCTGGGCGATTCTTCGCAGCGTGCCGCGGAGGTGGCGCGTGGCGTGAGCGCGGTTGTCAGGGAAATCCGCCAACGGGCGCCGAAGGCGACGCTGGTGATCACCGGCATCACGCCGCGCAATGACAACATCGCGGTTATGTCCGTCATCAACGAAGCAAACACGGCGATCGCGCGTCTCGCGGACGGCCAATCGATACGTTACATAAACATCAACAAACAGCTGGCGCCCCACGACGATGAGCTGCAGCCGGGAATGATGAACGACGGCTTGCATCTCACTCCCAAGGCGTACCAGGTCTGGGCCGACGCGTTGAAGCCGATATTTACCGAAGTATTGGGCGCACCTGCCGACATCGATCGCTCGCCGCCTCCTACTGGCGATCCTTCCGCGCAAACGACGGCGAAATAGCCGGCGCAAAGTCCGTGACCTGAGCCAGCAGTCAGCGCAAGATAGCCGCTGGGAGAGTCCCGGAGGTCTCGGGTGTTCATGCCCGCGTACGCAAGCGCGTATCGAGATGCAGCGCTCGTCATAAACCGGGCGTCCCTAAAGTTTTGGACCGCGTTTCGACCTCACCGCGAAGTCACCACCACGCTGGGCATTTCTGCCGCCGTGCACCTCATCGTCCTGCTCGGCATCGGCAGCGCGCTTTATGAAAATGGCGCCGACGATGCGGACGTGCCGGAGTTGTCGGTGCAGCTCGAGACGCGTGCCGGTCCCAATGACGAGGAATTCACCGAGGCGGCCCTGCCGCAGCCCGCTCCCGACCCGGTCGAGGACGTGCTCGACGATCCCGGCACCGGCGAACAGACGCTCGACGCGCCCGCGCTGGCCGACGCAACTCCAGTGCTCGAGCAGACGCCCGACGTCGAAGAGCTCGATTCGCCGGCGGCATTCGCCGAAACCGCACCGTCCGCCGGCGCCGTACTAACTACCACGGGAGCGTCGACCGCCGAGGTGCCGCTGGTCAGCGAAACCCACCCGGAAGGCGTGGCCGAGGCGATGCCGCAGCCCGAGCAGGTCATGCTCACCCGCAATGTGCAGCAGCTGGCGCAAAAGCTGCTCGACACGAACATGACCGCGACTTCGCTCAGTTGGCAACAGGACGGCCAGCAATACTCCGCAAGGGTCTTGCGCCAGCCGGCGGCCGACAGCACCGGCCTCGAGCAGGTCATCGCCGAGATCGTGACCAGCAAGGATGGCAAACGCCTGAAGACCCATCTGAGCCTCAAGCGCCTGGCGTTTTCCCATTTCACGCAGCTCGTGAACAACTGGGACCCGAACATCGCGTTGCACGACGACGTGATCGATGGCCGCTTCCACAGCAATTCTGAAATTTCGCTGAGCGCCATGGCGGGCATCAGGCCGCGATTCTTCGGCAAGGTGACCACCGCCGCGCAGAAGGTGACGTTCAGCAGCTTCGGCTCGCGGCGTAGCCAGGATGTGTTCCAGGGTGGCTTCGAGACCAGGACCGACCGCGTCACGCTGCCCAAGGACATGCCGGACGTGGTCAATGGCGGTGAGGAACTGGACCGCCACGCCTTCGCCGAAGACACGCGCATCATTTTCAATCCGGACGGCAGCTACGTCTGGCGCCTCGCCAATGGCGAAGGGGTTCTCGAGCGCGCGCCACCTTCGGAGCACCCGCAATACCTGATCGCCGAAAAAGGCGCGAAGCTCTTCGTGCGCGGCACCGTGCGTGGTGTCTTCACGGTGTATTCCGCGTCCGACATCGAGATCGAAGACGACCTCGTGTATCTCAACGATCCGCGCCAGACGCTGATCTCGCGCGACTTCCTGGCGCTCATCGCCGGGCGCGATATCAAGATCTCGACCGCCGAAGTCACGGGACCCGGCGACCTCACCGTGCACGCCGCGGTGTTCGCGCGCCGACGCTTCTATATAGAGGGGCTCGAACACACCAAGCCGGCCACGATGTTTCTCTATGGCAGCCTCACGGCGGGCACGATCCTGGCGACCGAGCCGCGCTACGCCTTCAAGATCGACTACGACAAACGCTTCGAATACCTGCGGCCGGCCAGCTTTCCGATGACGCGGCGCTACGAAGTCGATTCCTGGGATCAGGACTGGCGGGAGGTCGAGGGGGCGGACAAAGACGTTCCGGCCGGCAACCTCGCCCAATCCCAGTAATGAGAGGCGACAGCTCCACTTATTGACCATATGGGGCCCGCAATGCGCCTATATCGTAAATAAATAGATGAGTCCCCCTTTTTCCGCGTACATTCCGCCCCCCGCCAAGTGGTGCCGGGTGAGGAAAGTGGGGAATCGTTGTGTAGCCCTGCGAAATCGGACCGCCCGATTCCCCACTTTCCTCACCCGGCACCATGAGTTCCGCAATGTCTGAAAGTACAAGTTTGCCCAGCTTTTCCGAGCTCGGCTTGAGTGATGCCGTCGTTGCCGCCTTGAAAGAAGTCGGCTACGAAACCCCGACGCCGATCCAGGCGCAGACCATTCCCGCGATCCTCGGCGGCGCGGACCTGCTCGGCCAGGCGCAGACCGGCACCGGCAAGACGGCCGCATTCGCACTGCCCATCCTCTCCAGGATCGATGTCGACCTGCGCGCCACGCAGGCGCTGATCCTCGCTCCCACGCGTGAGCTGGCGATCCAGGTAGCCGAGGCCTTCCAGAAATACGCGGCGAAAATGCCGGGCTTCCACGTGCTGCCGATCTACGGCGGGCAGAGCTATACACCGCAGTTGAAGGGCCTGAAGCGCGGCGCGCATGTCGTGGTCGGCACTCCGGGTCGATTGCTCGATCACGTGAAGAGCGGCGCGTTGACGCTCGAACATCTCAAGTTTCTCGTGCTCGACGAAGGCGACGAGATGCTGCAGATGGGCTTCGTCGATGACATCGAATTCCTCTTCCAGCAGGCGCCGAAGGAAAAGCAGGTGTTCCTGTTCACCGCGACGCTGCCGCATTCCATCCGCCGCATCGCGCAGACCCACATGCGCGACCCGCGCGAGATCAGCGTGCAGTCGCGTGGCGAGGCCGCGCCGAAGATCCGCCAGCGCTACTGGATGGTCAGCGGCCTGCACAAGCTCGACGCGCTCACGCGCGTGCTCGAGTCCGAGCGCTTCGATGCCATGCTGGTGTTCGTGCGCACCAAGATCGAAACCGTCGATCTCGCGCAGCGCCTCGAAGCGCGCGGCTTCGCGGCCTCCGCATTGAACGGCGACATGGAACAGCGCCAGCGCGAGCAGATGATCGCGCAGCTCAAGAACGGCAAGATCGACATCCTGATCGCCACCGACGTGGCCGCGCGCGGTCTCGACGTCGAGCGCATCTCACACGTACTCAACTACGACATCCCCTACGACGCGGAAACCTACGTGCATCGCATCGGCCGCACCGGCCGCGCGGGCCGCACCGGCGATGCCATCCTGTTCGTGAGCCCGCGCGAGCGGAACATGCTGCGTGTCATCGAACGCGTGACCAAGCAACAGCTCGAAGAGATGAAGATGCCGAGCGTCGCCGACGTCAACGAGCTGCGCGTGGTCAAGTTCAAGGAAAAAATCACCGCGGCGGTCATGAGCGGCGCCGGCAAGGAATTCCAGGCGATGCTCGAGCAGGTGCAATCGGATGGCGACATTCCCGCCATCGAGATCGCCGCGGCGCTCGCGAGCATGGTGCAAGGTTCCACGCCGCTGTTCCTCGCGGCGAAGCCCGAGTCCGAGCAGACCAAGGCGCCGCCGCGCATCGACGGCAGCGTGCCGCAGCAGACCTATCGCATCGAAGTCGGTCATGCGCATGGCGTACTGCCCGGCAACATCGTCGGCGCCATCGCCAACGAAGCCGGCATCGAAGGCAAGAACATCGGTCACATCGACATCCGTGAAGACCACAGCTACGTCGATCTGCCGGGCCTGCCCGATGAAATGATGGCGAGCCTGCAGGACGTTCGCGTTCGCGGTGAAGCCATCCGCATCCAGCGCGTGGATTCGAAACCCGACAAGCCCAAGTTCAGCGGCCAGTCGCGTCGCCCGGATCGCGTCGCCGAAGGCTCCTCCTCTGAAGATCGGGGCGAGCGCCGCCCATATGCGGGTGGCGGAGGCGGCAAACGCTTCGAGAAGTCAGGCGAAAAACGCCCGTACACCGGCGGCGGCAACCGTTTCGACAAGGCCGGCGAGCCGCGTCCGTTCGAGAGCCGTCGTTCCGAGTCGCGCAATTACAAGGGCACGCCGCGTTTCAAGCGCGACGACAGCCCACCACCGGCGCCCACTGAAGGCGGCGAACGGCCTTCATTCGAACGCAGCAAGCCGCCACGGTTTGCTTCGTTCGCCGAGAAACCGGCCTTCGCTTCGGGTGACAAGCCGCGCTTCGCGGGCAAGCCCTCGTTCGGCGACAAGAAGCCCGGAAACTTCAAGAAGAAATTCGTGGGCAAGGCCGCCGGCGCCAAGGGCTCCTACAAGGGCGCCAAGGCCGAGCGCGCCAAGCGCGGATACTCGGGCACCCGCGACTAGCCGGTCTGTTGAAAAGCCACCGCGCAGCTAGTTAGCCGGGCGCAGCGCCTCGGGCTCGGTGCCATTGCCTTCGTGGGTTTCGGGCAGGCGTTGCTCGTCGAAGTACTCGCGCATGTTCTCGAACATGTCGCCATGGGCCTTGGGCTTGCTGCCGATCGGGCAGGCGAAAAACGCCAGGTTCACGATCGTGCAGCCGTTCGGCAGGTGGTAGATCGCATTGCCCTTCTCGTCGTACTCGAGACCGTCGACGCCGGGCTTCCAGCGAAATTTGCTGACCGTGGATTTCTGCCGCTTGGTCAGCGACGCCCAGGTGCCGCCGGGCCCCGCGAACATCTTGGCGATGCGTTCGGCTTCCAGTTCCGCCGCCAGAACGCGCGCTGCGGATTTTTTGGCCTCGATGGGCCAGTCGACACGCTCGGGCACGGAGATGGCCGCGGATTCACCGGCGGACTCGGCCGCGGGCGCCGCTGCCGGCGCCGCGCGCGGCTTTCGCAGCGCTGGCGCCGGAGTCTGCGTCTCGGCGACAGCCTCATCCTCCGCGAGCGGCGGCAGGTACAGGGTGATCGGTTCGCTGGAAAACGAGTCGACGACTACCCGCCTTGCAATGGGTTCATCCATGAGCAGCGCATTGATGACGAGCACGTGCACCAGCAGCACGCAGAGCAATGCCGCTGTTCGACGCCCCATCATTGTAGGAGTCGGACCACTCCGGACGGGGTCAGTTCCCGCACTTTTGTTAGAGATGCGCAGGTACAGTGCCTTCACCATGCCAATCATCGTCATTCGGCGGATTCAGCGCGCAGCCAACGCGGCTGCGTTCCTCTTCGGCTTCTGCGCGCTGGCAGCCGGCGTTGCGGTGGTTGCTTCCCGCTGGAGCTGAGCCCAGGCAAATCCCCTTGTGGGACCTGGCCTACGCGTGTCCGCGAGAATTGTTCGACCGACGGAGACTCTTGCGCCTGTCGGCGTGTCAGCAAATAGCTGACATTTACGCGGGTGAGTACCCCAACCCCTCTTGCCGACACCACGCTGCGCAAGGCCATCATCCTGCTGTCGATTCTGGCCGTGGGCACCCTGCTCTACTTCGCACAGGACGTCTTCATCCCCGTGGCCGTGGCGCTGTTTCTCGCGATGCTGCTGACGCCGGCGGTAGATAGACTGCAGCGCTGGCACGTGCGCCGGGTGCTGGCAGTCGGCATCGTGCTGATCGTGGTGTTCGCCGCGGCTGTCGCGGCGGTAAACGCCGTGTGGACCCCGGCCACCGAATGGCTGGCGCGCGCGCCGCAGACCATGCGCAAGATCGATCCGCGCCTGAAGCCGTTGCGCGACATGTTCGAACGCCTGGACGACGTCGCCGATCGCGCCGGCCGGCTGACCCAGGGCGGCACCGCCGTGAGTGGCACGCCCGCCATCGTCACCCCGGTTGCAGGGGAGAGCACGGCGATCTCGATCACCAAGGGTTTTTTCGAATGGCTCTCGGTCATTCCTTTTACTTTATTCTTTCTGGCCGGCGGGCCACCACTGCTCGCGCGCATGGGCGCATCGCTCGCCGGCAACGAAGCCAATATGAAAACGCTTCGGCTCACGGAAGCCATCCGCCAGGAGGTGGGGCGCTATTTTGGCACCATCGCCCTGATCAATCTCGGTCTCGGCATCGCCACCGGCTTCGCGCTGTACGCGCTCGGCATGCCGAATGCGCTTCTCTGGGGCGTGCTCGCCGGCGTGCTGAATTTCATTCCGTATCTCGGACCGATCGCCGCGATTTTCGTATTTGCGTGCGCGGCACTCGTGACCTTTCCGGACCTGGCGCACGCGCTGGCGGTGCCGGGCGTGTTCATCCTCCTGCATCTCATCGAAGGGCAGATTGTCCAGCCACTGACCGTCGGTCGCCGCTGCGAAGTGAACGCGGTGGTGATTCTGCTCGGCGTGTGGTTCGGCTACGCCTTCTGGGGCATCCCCGGCGTCTTGCTGGCGACTCCTGTGCTGGTGGCCCTCAAGGTCGCCGCCCAACACCATCCGTCATGGAACGTGCTGAGCGACTTCCTCTCGCCCAATGCTCACTGGAACCCGAAGTCCCTGAAGCGGCGCGTGCCGGTGATTTCAGCGAAGGAATCCGGCGCTGCCAGGTCAGCGCCGGATGCGGAACCGCCCGCCACTCGCAAGTCCGCCTAACGTGTGGCTGCGTTCGCAATGCGCTGGAGGATGCCGTTCGTTCCCTTGCGGGCGCCCGGCGGCGCCTGCGCGAGCTGGCTTTCGAGCTCCCCTTTGCGCGTCGTCAGCTGCACGCCGAGCGCCGCGAGATCCATATCCGACTTGCGGGCTTCGGCAAACATGCCGCCAGGCTGCTCTTCTTCCTTCACGTGATGCTTGATCATTTCCGACAGCACTTTGACTTTCGCTTCGTAGTAGTCGTCATCCGGACCCGAAGCGTCGATCTCGGCGATCAGCTTCTTGGCGGCATCGTGCTCGATTTCGGCTTCGTGGTGCAGATCCTTGTCGCGCGTCGCCTCGAGGAACGCCGGATAGAAAATCTCCTCTTCGATGCGGGTATGCACCTTCAGCGCATCGCAGATCCTGGTCGCGAGCTCGAGCTTGCGATCGCCGGACTTCGCTTTCTCGAATTGCGCGAACCAGTCCGACACCTGGCGGTGATCCGCCTTGAGGAGTGCGATCGCGTCCGGGGATTTCGCACGCTTGCCGCGCGCTTTCGTCTTGGCTTTGGCCATGGGTGTGCTCCTGTGGAAAGTGATCAGCACCGTAGGTGCTTGCGCCGCCCGTCGAAAGCAACGGATCATGACGATATGTGTAAGGTGCATCCCACAGCATGTCCGTAACCGCGATCGTTCTCACCACGCTGTTCGTCACGGCGTTCGTGCTGTGGATCGGCGCCAATCTCGCCACCACCGAGAAGCGGCTGCTGTACCGTCCGCGTCGGCTGTACACCAGCGGCGATGCGGATTTCCGGCGCGCGCTCGGCATCCTGCTCGGGCCACCGCTGGTCGCCGGCAACAAGATCACGCAGCTGGTGAACGGCGAGCAGATCTACCCGGCCATGCTCAACGCGATTCGCACGGCGCAGACCAACATCACCTTCGAAACCTTCGTGTTCCGCGACTCCATCGCCGCGAAATTCGTCGATGAGCTGGCGAACGCCGCGCGCCGTGGCGTGCAGGTGCACATGCTGCTCGACTGGCTGGGCTCGCGGACCATGGACTCGTCGTTGTTGGCCGAGGCGCGCGCCGCCGGATGCGACCTGCAGATCTACCATCCACCGTCCTGGTACCACCTCGGCCGGCTCAACAACCGCACGCATCGCAAGTTGCTGGTGGTGGACGGCAAGGTCGGTTTCACCGGCGGCGTGGGCATGGGCGTCGAATGGTGCGACGGCATCGATGGATTGCCGCCATGGCGCGAGAATCACTACAAGGCCGAAGGGCCGGTCGTGGCGCAGATGCAGGCGGTCTTCATCGACAACTGGATCAAGGCCACCGGCCGGGTGCTGCACGGCGCGGACTACTTTCCGACACTCTCGGCCGCCGGCGACATGGAAGCGCAGATGTTCGGCAGCTCGCCGGTCGGCGGCTCGGAAAGCATGCATCTCATGGTGTTGCTGGCGCTGACCGCCGCCAGGACGACCATCGACATCGAGAACGCCTACTTCGTACCCGACAAACTCACCGTCGAGGCGCTGTGCTCGGCCGCGCGGCGGGGCTTGCGCGTGCGCATCGTGGTGCCCGGTCGCCACACCGATGCGCGCATCGGCCGCTGGGCCGCGCAGGGACTGTATGGATCGCTGCTCAAATCCGGCATCCAGATCTTCGAGTACCAGCCGACGATGATGCACTCCAAGGTTCTGGTGATCGACGGCTTGTGGAGCTCGGTGGGTTCGTCGAACTTCGACGATCGCTCGTTCCGCCTCAACGACGAAGCCAATCTCAATGTGTTCAGCGAAGAGCTGGCGGCTGAGCACCTGCGGCTCATCGATGCCGACATCCAGCGATCACGCCGCATGGTGTTGAACAAATGGCGTCACCGGAAGTTCGGCCGGCGCATCAACGAAAGGCTGGCGCTGCTGCTTCGTTCGCAGCTTTAGTTCGGTGCTCGCTATTGCTGGCCGATCTCGAAGGAGTCGCCGGCGTAGTCGCTCTGGAAGCCGTCGATGTTCCGCCCCGTACACCGCATCACTTCGCTTTCCAGGTGCTTGAACTCGGCCGAGCCGCGCTTGAACGCGTAGAAACCACCGATGGAGGAAACCACCGCGGCGCCGGCACCGGCCACCGTGGATTCGCCGTATCCGGACAACAACACCGCATTGAGAGCCGCGCCGGGTGCGAGCGTGAGCTGCCATCGCACGGTCTGGTGCGAAGACAGCACCAGCACCACGGGCAACCGCGTCGGCCTAACTAGAACCCTGACCGGGCCCGGGCTGCTGGGCACGCATGGCGCGCGCATGGCCACCGCCTCGTAAACGCTGACCGCCTCGACCTGCGCGACACCCGCCACGCGGACCGGCGAGCTCTGGCCGGTAACGACCGTGAGCCGGTTCATTTCCGGGCCGTCGGCGGGCGCTGCGTCCCGTGCCGCCTTGACGGCCGCCGGGTCCTGGTTTTTCGTGCCCTTACGCCGCAGATAGGCAGCAAATTCCAATGGCCCGTAGTTCATCGCATTCCCTCGTGACAGCGGCGGCAGCATAAGGCTATCTGTCACGACCCGATGATCTCTCCCACGGTGGCTACTACCTATCTACCCTTAGGGGGCACCTAACAAATCGATGAGCGCGTCGGGTTCGATCGGCTTGGTGAGATGGTGGTCGAAACCGGCGGCACGCGACTCCGCCTTGTCGGCGTCCTGTGCCCAGCCGGTGATCGCGATCAGCAACACTTCCTTGCCGGCGGGCATGGCGCGAATTCTCCGGGCCACCTCATAGCCATTGGCCATCGGCATGCCGATGTCGAGCAGCGCCACGTCGGGCCGGCGTTCTTCGTAGCTGCGCAGCGCCGCGTTGCCGTCGTGCGCCAGCTCCACTTCGTGGCCTTCCAGCCGCAGGATGATGGCCAGGCTCTCGGCGGCGTCGCGATTGTCGTCGGCGAGCAGGATGCGTTTGTTAGGCGCGGCGTGGCCGTTGCGGGCCGCGCCGATGACCGGCGCATCGACCGCCGCGACCGCGGCGTTCGGCAGCCGTACGGTGAAGCGGCTGCCCATGCCGACACCCGCGCTGGCCGCTTCGATGCGTCCCCCGTGCAGCTCGACAATGCCCTTGGCGAGTGCGAGGCCGATTCCAAGGCCACCGCCCGCGTGATCCTGCGCCGCGCGCAGCTGCGCGAACATGCCGAAGACTTTCGGCAGATCCTCGGGCGCGATGCCGATGCCGTTGTCCTCGACGAGCATCTCGAGCTCGGCGGATTTCTGCGTGGCGACCACGCGGATCTTTCCCTGCGGGTTGGTGTACTTGGCGGCGTTGGTGAGCAGGTTCGACAACACCTGTGCCAGGCGCAACGGGTCGCTGTTCACGTGCAGGTGCTCGGGAATGTCGAGCGCGAGCTGGTGGCGCCGTTCGTCGATGAGCGGCCGCGCCGTCTCGACCGCGGCGCCCACGATGGATTGCAGGTCGGAGCGCTGTTTACGCAGCTGCAGCGTGCCGTGCGTGATGCGCGAGACATCGAGCAGATCGTCGAGCAACAGCGACATGTGCTGCACCTGGCGCTCGATGACGTTGTTCGACCAGCGCTTCTGGGCTTCCGTGGCGTTCTCGTTGCGCGCGATGGTGGCCGCCTGGCGGATCGGCGCCAGCGGGTTGCGCAGCTCGTGCGCCAGCGTGGCGAGAAATTCATCCTTGCGGCGATCGGCGTCGAGCAATTCGCGTTCGTAGCGCTTTCGCTGCGTGATGTCAGCCCACCAGATGGCAAGATCACCGTCGAGCGGTGAAGCGACGATGTGATACCAGGCATGGTTGCCATCGGCGGCCGACTGACGCTCGGCCTGCCGCATCTCGTTTCGTTCGAGCGCCTCGACGTACATCTCGAAGCGGCCCGGGTCGTCCCAGGCGCGCGGCAGCACGTCGAGAACCTTGCGGCCGGCAAAGTCGGATGCCCGGATGCGCATGACATTCGCGGCTGCCGCGTTGAGGTACACGAACCGGAAATCGACGATGCGCTTGTCAGCGTCGCGGACCGGAGCGAACACCATGAACGGCACGGCGGACACTTCGAGCACGCTTTCGAAGCGGCGGTCGCGCTCACTGACAAGGTCTTCGGCGCGTGCGCGTTCGATGAACACCGCCGCCTTGCGCGCGCAGATGCCGGCGATGCGGATCTCACGCTCCGACGGGCGCCGCGGCGCCGGAAAGTGCACCGCCAGCGCGCCCAGAATCTCGCCGTCACGGCTGATGAGCGGTGTCGAGTGAATCGAGCGCACAGCTTCCTCGCGCGCGAAGTCGCGGAATGCGGCGAACCGTGCGTCCGTTTCGGTGTCGGCGATCTCGACGCGTACGCGCTCGACGAATGCCAGCCCGCAGCCGCCGCCCTGCTCGTCCAGTAAATTCAGCGCCCGCGGACTGATGCCGATGCTCGCCGCGACGCTCAGCGTGTCGCGGCGGGTCTGATAGGTGCAGACCAGGCCTGCGGTCGCGCCATGCATGCGCGCGAAGGTCGTGAGAATGAGCTTGAGCTGGTCGGGTAGTTTGGAGAGGGTGGCGAGTGCGGCGGAGAGCTCGTGCAGGTCATGCAAATCGGACAGCTCACGGCGCGAAATCGAGCGGTAGTAGTCGCCGACCAGGATGACCAGGATCGACACCAGGGCCGACGAGATCATCGCCACCTGTTCGGCGGAGTTGGGGATCATGATCGTCCCCGGCTCTTTCATGATCGCCGAGTTCACGAGCCCGACCATGGCCACCAGCACACCGGGCCAGCGGCCAGCGATGGTGGTGACCAGCACGATGGCCGGCACGAAGAAGATGAATGTGACGCGCGCCTGCGTGATCGGCAGGATCGCCCAATGCAGCGCCGCCGCGACCGCGGCCAGGATCGCCGCGAATCCGAAACGGCGCAGCGCGGTCTTTTCTATCCACGGCCACAGACGCGCGAAGCGGAATTCTTGAGAAATGCGCGAGATCAGGGGCACACCTGCGAAGCTTCCTGTAGGCGCGAGATTACCCCGTCCGCCACCGGGAAGCTGTCATCTATGCCACTGGCGGCGGCTGGCCTGCGTGCTGGGTAATACTTTCGTCGATCCACGCCCATTCCGGCGCCTGGGCGGTCCAGATGGTGGCGCCCGGGCGAGCGAGCGCCGTGTCATCGAGCGCCCCATTGCGAACAATGAGCAGATGCGGCCGCGATTCTGCTGCGCTGAACAGATGCGTGCCACAACCCGGACAGAAGCGGCGGTGCATGACGTTGCCGCTGTCGGCAACGCTGCGGTAGTCGGTAAGAGTTCCTTCGACGACGATGGCATTGCTCGGAAACACCACGTTCACCGTGGCATTGCCCGCCGCGATGTACTGGCACAGCCGGCACCAGCACAGCCGCATGGCAATGGGCTCGGCCGCGATGCGAAACCGCACCGCCTTGCAGAGGCAACCGCCGGTAATTTCCATGCTTCGCATTCTGCCCGGTTTTCGCCGCCCGTTTATACTCGCGCGCATGAAACTCTATTGCTGGAACGTCAACGGCATTCGTGCCGTCGTCAAAAAGGGCACCTTTCAGAAATTCATCGCCGAGCACCAGCCCGACGTCCTGTGTCTGCAGGAAACCAAGGCCGAGCGTGGCCAGGCCGAGGTGGATCTCAAGGGCTATCACGAGTACTGGAATTCGGCCGAGAAGAAAGGCTATTCCGGTACGGCGATCTTCTCGAAGCAGGAACCCATCAAGGTCACGAATGGCTTTCCCGACAGCTTCGCCAAGAAATTCACGTTCGCCGACGAACTGAAACGCGACTCCGCCAACGAAGGCCGCGTGATCACGGCGGAATTCGACAAATTCTTCGTGGTCACGGTCTACACGCCCAATGCCAAAGACGACCTGAGCCGGCTCAAGCTGCGGCACGAGCACTGGGACCCCGCCTTTCTCGCCTGGTGCAAGCAGCTCGACAAGAGCAAACCCGTGATCTTCTGCGGCGACCTCAATGTCGCGCACACCGAGCTCGACCTCGCGAACCCGAAGCCTAACAAGGGCAAGAAGGGATTCACGGACGAAGAGCGCGAGGGTTTCCAGAATTTCGTGGACGCCGGCTTCGTCGACACCTTCCGCATGTTCACGCAAGGCAACGGTCACTATTCGTGGTGGAGTCATTTCGCCAACTCACGCGCGCGCAACGTGGGATGGAGAATCGACTACGTGCTGGTTTCCGAGGCCGTCAGGAAGAAAGTGAAAGAGGCGAAGATCCACGCCGATGTCATGGGTTCGGATCACTGCCCCGTGAGCATCAAGCTCGACCTGTAATCTCCATCGTATCGGCCTCCCTCTTGACACCGGCCGCGGGTTGTTTCTATATTCACCCATATGGGTGAATATAGATCGGCCAGCCTCGACGGGGTCTTCAACGCCTTATGCGATCCCACGCGCCGCGCCATCCTCGCGCGGCTGACCGACGCGGATGCGCGCGTCACCGACATCGCCGGCGACTTCCCCATTTCACTCAACTCGATTTCCAAGCACATCCGCATGCTCGAGCGCGCCGGCCTGCTGCGCCGGTCGATCGTCGGACGCGACCACGTGCTCTCGCTCAATGCCGGGCCGCTCGCCGAAGCGCAGGCGTGGATCGAGAAGTACCGCCGCGTCTGGGAAGGCCGGCTCGCCGCCCTCGATGCCTACGTGACCAAAAAGAACGCCGCCAACAAGACAGGAAAACGCAAATGAGTGCCGCTGTTTCAAATTCCCTGGCATCCGCCGCCGTGATCGTGCGCCGCACGATCGCCGCCTCGGCGGAAGACCTGTTCGACGCATTCCTGGACCCGGAGGCGCTCGCGCAATGGATGCGGCCCGGCACCATCGCGAGCACGGTCGCGCGCGTCGAGCCTCGCATTGGCGGCGCCTACGAGATCACCATGCAGGGCCAATCGGGCCCGATCCTGCACACGGGGGTCTATCGGCTCATCGATCGGCCGGATCGCCTGGTGTTCACCTGGCATTCGCCCGGCACGGAACAGAAGGAAACGCTGGTCACGGTCGACTTCGTGCGCGCGGCCAAGGGCACCGAGGTCATCGTCACGCACGAACAATTGCCCGAGAGCGCCATGCCTTCGCATCGCAACGGCTGGACCAGCGGGCTCGAGCATCTCGACGAAGCTTGCCAGCGGGGGCTCATAGGATGAGCGGGCTGCTGGCTGACAAGACGGCCGTGATCTACGGCGGTGGCGGCGCCATTGGTGGTGCCGCGGCCCGCGTGTTCGCACGCGAAGGCGCGCGCGTGTTCCTCGCCGGGCGCACAGAGGCGAAGCTCGCCACGGTGGCGCGCGACATCGCCGCTGCCGGCGGCGCCGTGGAAATCGCCGTACTCGATGTATTCGACGAACGCGCGGTCGGCGCGCACGCCGATGCCGTCGCCGCGAAGACCGGCCGTCTCGACGTCATGCTCAATGCGATCGGCATCGCGCATGTGCAGGGCAAACAGTTCGCGGAGACACCGCTGGCGGAGTTCGTGCAACCGATCACCGACACCGCACGCGCGCAGTTCATCCCGGCGCAGGCCGTGGCGCGACACATGATCGCGCGCAAGTGCGGGGTCATTCTCACGCTCACCACACCGGGTGGGCGCATCGCGGGCAAGGGTTTTCTCGCCAACGGCGTGTTCTCCGCCGCCACCGAAGCCTTCTCGCGCCTGCTGGCCGCGGAGATCGGCGGCAACAACATCCGCGTCGTGTGCCTGCGACCCGACGTCATTCTCGATGCCGTGGAGCTTTCCGGAGCGCGCGAAGTGTTCGAAGGCGTCGCGAAGCGCGTCGGCATTCCGATGCTTGAGATGATCGCCGAACGCGGGCGCAAGGCCACCTTGTTAGGCCGCGGCCCGCGGCTTGCCGAGGTCGCGGAATTCGCCGCCTTCGCCGCCTCTGATCGTGCCGGTGCGATGACCGCCGCCATCGCCAACCTCACCTGCGGCTCGCTCGTCGACTGACGCCGTAAATTCAAGGAGCTCATCATGACCAATATCTGCGTCACCGCGTTCAAATGGGTACCGCCGCCGGCTCAAGGCCTGGTACGCGATCTGCGCGTGCGCTGGGCGCTCGAAGAAGCCGGCCTGCCGTACACGGAAAAACTGATCGGCCCGGCCGAGCAGAATTCGCCGGCCTATCGCGCGCTGCAGCCATTCGGGCAGGTGCCGGTGTACGAAGAAGATGGGGTCGCGCTGTTCGAGAGCGGCTCCATCGTTATGCACATCGGTGAAAGGTCGCCGGTCTTGTTGCCGAAGGATCCTGCGAAACGCGCGCGAGCCATCACCTGGATGTTCGCGGCGCTGAACTCGGTCGAGCCGCACGTGCAGGCCCTCACCGCCATTGACTTGTTCTTCGCGAACGAGGATTGGGCGAAACAGCGCCGGCCCGGCGCCGAGAAAATGGCGCAGGCCCGCCTCGACAGCGTGGCCGCGTCACTCGAAGGCCGGGACTACCTCGAAGGCGAATTCACCGCGGGCGACCTGCTGATGGTGTCGGTGCTGCGCTTCCTGCGGCACTGCTCGCTCGTGAAGGACATGCCCGTGCTGGCTGCTTACGTGACGCGCTGCGAAGCGCGGCCGGCCTTCAAGCGCGCACTGGTGGCGCAGATGATCCACTTCGAGCAGAACGCGCCGAAAGCCGCGTGAAACTGCCAGGAATTCAGAACGGCGCGCCGAGCAGGATGTGCCAGGCCGAGAGCGGACCCGCCAGTCGATACCCGAAGCCGAGCCGCGGTGCATCGAAGCGCCAGATCTTGAATACCGGCCGAGTGCGGAAGGTCACGCCGAATTCGGCTTGCAGGGGCTGCTTGCGGCCGTCGGCGACCGGCGCCGTGGGCGGATCGAGTATCAGGTCGAAGATGGCATACATGCCGAGCTCGAGCTCGTGCCCGCGCATTTTCCAGCCGACGCCGCGACGCAGGTCGAAGCCCTGGCGCAGGCGCACGAATTCATCGTCGGGCACATCCTGCCGATACCCGACACCGGCGACGCTGAGCTCGCTACGCACGAAGCTGTCCCAGCCGTGCCAGTCGTGTTCGCGCTCCACCCGCACGCCCGTGCCGTACAACCAGCCGTCAACGCTGCTCGACGCCAGGCTCGCGCCCGCACGTACATAAGGAATGACGTGCCAGTCTCGCGGCAATAGATAGTCGAGCTCGAGGCCGGGCACCACGCTGAAGCTGTCGACGCGCGTGGGCGGTCCCTCGGAGATCACATCCAGTGCACTGAAATCGAAGAACCCCGCGGTGATGGGCAATATGAAGCGCAGGCCGGTGGTGTCGGCGTCCACCTCCCGCAGCTCCTTGCGCCAGTTGAAGCGATAGATCTGCAGCGTGCGGCCATCCAGGTTGTACACGCCCGACCCCAGGTCGGTGGCGAACACGTAGTTGACCGACTGGCCTACCGCCTCGTCCTGCGCCGTGTCAGCTGCGCTCTGCGCCAGCGCACGCGTGGCGAACAACACCAACAGGATCGCCCCGAAGACGCTCTCGCCTCGCATGTTCCAAACCGCCGGAATGGGGATGCAACAATGCCACAGCGCCGCGCCGCGCGTGCTTACTGAGCTGCCGGCGCGCCGGCCCCCGGCATGGCGCGCGGTACGACACGCGGCTCGAAGAGGCGAGCGCCGCGAGAAATCGCCGGACCCGCATTCTGAAACTTGGCCGCCAGCGCCCGGCCGATCTGCCCGGCGATGCGTCGGCCTGCCACGAAGTCGTCGAGATCTCCGCGCGACACCTGCGTGCCGCGGTCGCCGAGCTCGATGTCGTACTCGCTCAACCAGTACCGCAGCGATTCGTCACGGCGCACATGCGGCGGGATCTCGTGCATGACCATGCCAGCGAGGCTCGACAGGGATATGGTGCTCAGTAGTTTGTCGTAGACGAATCGCGCGCCGCCCGCGAGCTCGACCATGTGCTGCGAGGGGGAAACACGCACCACCCGCGCGCCGAGGCGCAGCTCACCGCGCAGCAGCGGCAACAATGCCGGCGCGCCTGGTGTTCCGCAGCGGTCTTCGTCGATGGTGGTCGCCTGCAACTCCGGCGGCTGCCAGCGGGCAACGTGGATCAGCGCCTGCTCGTCCGCGAACGCTTTGCCGGTCGAGCTGCACGAGATGAAGAGCGCTTTGCGTTCCGCGCAAGATGTGCCCGGTCGTTCGCCATCTGCACCGCCGTCTTCACGGCCCACAGACCGAATACGCGCAGCGCCCATCGACCTATGGTTCGAGCGATCATGGAAATCCTCCAGCGAAGTGCGTTGCTCGAGCAGCAGGCTGTGCTCGCCCAGGTGATACGCCGCGGACATTCCGGTCGGTCCCGCGCCGATGATGATGGCGCGCCTGCGTTGCGGTGGCGGGGATACCTGACGCGGGCTGGCCGGCGAATTCAGAAAGTACAGCATCGAGGCTGAGTGTCGGCCCCGCACGCCTGCCAGGCTGTAGGTCAGAGTCGAGGCAGCGCCGTGAAAGGCACCTTTCGCGTGCAGGAAAGCGCTGTCACCGATGCAGCAGGCGGACGGCGATGGCGATGAGCTTCTCGGCATCGACCGGCTTGGCCAGATGCTCGTCGAATCCCGCTTCCAGCGCGTTGCGCCGATCCTCCGGCCGGGCGAATGCGGTGACTGCCACCGCGGGGATGTCCTTGTGCGATTCGAGCGAGCGCAGATACCGGATGAGCGCGTATCCATCTTCGCCCGGAAGGCCGATATCGCTCACCAGCAATTGCGGCTTGCGCGTGGCCAGCGCATCTCGCGCGGCACTCACCGAATCGACCGCGCGCACGCGGGCGTTGCGCCCCTCGAGCAGGCGGCACATCGTATTTCGCGTCAACGTCTCGTCTTCGACCAGCAGGATTTCCACCCCGTTGAAATCGGCCTCGACGGCGCCGCCGTCGGTGGGGGTCTCGTCGTGCGGCATTTCATTGTCATCCAGCGCCACTTGTTGCAGCGGTAGTTTGACCGTGAACGTGGTTCCCTTCCCCTCTCCCTCGCTTCCCACCGCGATCGTGCCCCCGTGCAGCTCGACCAGCTGTTTGGCGATCGACAGCCCGAGCCCGAGCCCGCCATGCGCGCGGGTGGTGCCCACTTCGGCCTGGCGAAACCGGTCGAATACGCGCGGCAGGAATTCCTGGCGGATTCCGATGCCGGTATCGCTCACGGCGATGGAGATTCCATCCGCTTCACGTCTCGCGTGGATGCTCACGCGGCCACCCGAAGGCGTGAACTTCACCGCATTGCTCAACAGATTCCACACCACCTGCTGGATGCGGCCCGGGTCGGCGCGGACCAGGCCGATATTGGCGGCGATGTCGGCGCCAAGCTGGATGCCGCGCGCCGTCGCCACCGGCTCGACTGCCTCGACCGCGCCGCGAATCGCGTCCGCGAGGCGCGTCTCCCTCGGCGCGAGCCGCAACTTCCCGGAGGTGATGCGCGACACGTCGAACAGATCGTCGATGACCTGCTGTTGCGCGATGGCCGCGCGCTCGATCATCTCCGTTCCGTCGGACCGGTCTTTCGCGGTGAGCTTTTCGTTGCGCAGCATGCGCGACCACAGGCGAATGGTATTGAGCGGCGTACGCAGTTCGTGGCTGACCACCGAGATGAATTCGTCCTTGGCGCGGTTGGCCTGCGTGGCGATGCTCTGTGCCTGTTCGGCGGCGATCATGGCCGCCTTCAGGCGATCTTCCGTGAGCTTGTGGTCGGTAACGTCGCGCATGATCTTGACGAAACCCGTCACATTGCCATCGCGCGCCACCGCGACCGACATCACTCCGCTCGCCCAGAACCGCGTGCCGTCCTTGCGAGTGTGCCAGCGCTCATCCATGGCGCGGCCTGTGTCGATGGCCTGGCGCATTTCCTGTTCAGGTACGCGCGCCTGGCGATCTTCCGCCGTGAACAGGTATTCACCGGGCTTGCCCACGATCTCCTGTTCGGTCCAGCCGAGAATGTGCTCGGCGCCGGTGTTCCAGCTCGTCACATTGCCCTGCAGGTCGAGTTGAAAGATCGCGAAGTCGCGCGCGCTCTCGATGAGCACGCGAAATCGCTCGCGCGTTTCGATGAGATCGCGCTCGGCGAGCTTGCGCAGCGTGATGTCGAGAAAGGTGCCGACGACGGCGACCGTCTTGCCGGCCGCATCGCGGACCGGCGAGGCGCTGACCGACAGAACCAGCGGCTCGCTATTCGCGTTGAGAATCCTGATTTCCTCGTCCGTCACGGTAGCGTTGCTGCGCAGCGCCCGCTCGAGCGGCCAGTCCTCGGCGCGATAGGCCTCCCCGGCCAGATGGCTGCCGGTCATGCGCGGATATGACGAGAGGTTCATGCCTTGCGGCAGAGGCGACGGGAACATGTGGCCGAACATGACCGACGCGCGGCGGTTCGCGTAGGTCAGCCTGCCATCGGGAACATCGGTGATGAGCACGGCCGTGGGCATTTGCTCGAGCACCGCCTGCAAACGTTCGCGCGCGCCGTTGATTTCATCTTCGGCGCGTTTGCGCGCCACGATGTCCACGAAGGTGATGACCACCCCTTCGATGCGATTTTCGGTGGTGCGATAGGGCAACGTACGCCGCAGGTACCAGCGGCCGCTGTAGCTGCGTACCTCGCGATCCATGGGAATGAGCCGCTGCAACACCGCGCGCGCGTCGGCGATCAGCCGATCGTCGCCGAACTTCTGCGCAAGGTCGGTCAGTGGCCGGCCTATGTCCGTGTCGATCATCTCGAACAAGTCGCTCACCGCCGGAGTAAAGCGCCGCACGCGGAAATCCACATCGAGGAACACCACGGCGATGTCGGTGCTGCTGAGAAGATTGGCCAGGTCGTTGGTGGTCGCTTCGAGCTGCCCGATCTTCGCCTGCAGCTGGTTGTTGACCGTCGTCAATTCTTCGTTGACCGACTGCAGCTCTTCCTTGCTGGTCTCGAGCTCTTCGTTGGTGCTCTGCAGCTCCTCGTTCATCGAGGTGGCTTCTTCGTGCGCCGCCTTGAGCTCCTCCATGGTGGCTTCGAAAGCCTCGGTGGTGCTCTGCAGCTCCATGCGCAGCATGCGTACTTCGTTGCCCGCCCCCGGATCGGCGACCGGTTCCGCGGCATTGGCCATGACGGATTCCGCATCCGCCACGCCGCCGATGGTACGGAAGCTCAGTAGATAGTGCTCCGGGGAATTTCCGTCGATGACCGGCGCGGCGGTTATCTCCAACGGCACCGGGAAACCGTCACCCGCGCTGGTCTGCGCCGTGACCAGGCGATTCTCACGTACCGCGGTGCGCAACGCCGTGCGCGTCGCAACGCGCAGCGCCGGACGCAGGAGCAGCATGAGATCGCGCGTGGGTTCGCCCGCCGGGTGCTGCAGATAGGGTTCCGTCGCGCCATGAAAGTAGACGATCTGATCGCTGCGATCGACCACCACCGTGGGCGGCCCGTAGCGTTCGAGCAGCGCGCGCTGCAACAGCAGCGTCGCCGACGGCCGCGTGTTGGGCAGCGACAGCGCGTCATGCGGGCGCGCTCCTCCATCGATCGATCGCGCCGCGAAACTTGGCAGTTCGACATGCGGCCGGTTGAGACCCGTTCGCCGGAAGATGCGCCACTTCTTGCTGACGATTTCGAACAGATGCTCGTTGCCGCCGTAGGTCTCGGTATTGCCGAGGAACAGATAGCCGCCGTCGCGGAGCGAGAAATGCAGCAGGCCCAGCACGCGCCGCTGCGTCTCCGGCTCGAGGTAGATGAGCAGGTTGCGGCAGGTAGCCAGGTCGACGCGCGAAAACGGCGGATCGCGCAGGATATCCTGGGGTGCGAACACCACCATGTCGCGGATCTCCTTCTTCACGCGATAGGTGTGTTCGTCCTTGTCGAAAAAGCGATCGAGCCTTTCGGTGTTGACGTCCGCCTCGATGCCGGCCGGATAGACTCCCGCGCGGGCGAGCGCCAGTGAGCGGTCGGCGGTGTCGGTGGCGAAGATCTTGACCTCGAAGTGCGCCACGCCGCGCATCTCCTCGCTGATGATCATGGCCAGCGTGTACGGCTCCTCGCCACTCGCGCAGGCCGTGACCCAGGCGCGCAACGGCTGACGGCTCTCGGCGCGCGCCGTGACGAGCGGTGCGATCACCGAGGTTCGCAATGCATCCCAGGCTTCCGGATCGCGGAAGAATCCCGTGACGTTGATCATCAGGTCGTTGGACAACGCTCCGACCTCATCGGAATTGTGCCGCAGGATGGCCGCGTATTCGCTCAGGGATTCCGCCGCCATCAGTCCCATGCGGCGCTGGATCCGGCGCAGCAGCGTCGGCTTGCGATATCCATTGAAGTCATGCCGCGTACGGGAACGCAGGATCGCGAGCACTTCACGAAGCTGAGTACGCTCGCGCATTTGCTGATCGCCGGTACCCGCGGTCAGATCGTTGAACGGGAAACTGATGTACCGCTGCAGCAGCGGGATGATCTTGTCGGGTGCCAGGACCTGGTCCGCGTAGCCCGACTGGATGAGGCTGGCCGGCATTCCGGGAAAGCCCGCGGTCTCGGGGTCCTGCGCGACACAGATGCCGCCAGCCGCCTTGACGGCTTGCGCACCCGCCGAGCCGTTGGTCCCCGTGCCCGACAGCACCACGATGAAGGATTTTTCGCGCTGCTCCGCCGCCAGCGAACGGAAGAAATCGTCGACCGGGCGGCGATGGCCACGCTTTTCGACCGGCTCGCCCAGGTGCAGCTTGCCTTCGGCCAGCGTCAGCGAATATCCAGGTGCGATGACGTAGACGTGGTCCGGCTCGACGGCGATGCCGTCCGTGATCTCATGCACCGGCAGGCGCGTCTGCCGAGCGATGATGGATTCCAGCATGCTGGTGTGGTCGGGTGAGAGGTGCATGACCACCACGAAGGCCATCCCGCATCCCGGCTGAACCCCGGCGAACATGGCCTCGAGCGCGGCAACTCCGCCGGCGGAAGCCCCAACGCCCACGACCGGGAACGGCAGCAGGGCTTGTGGCTCGAAATCAATGGGCGCAGCAATCCCCGTGTTTGCGCGAGACGCGTCAGTCTCGCCGTCGTTCGCCGAGTTTTCCTTTTCGGTCACCAACCGCCTCGCGCCAATGTCAGTTGCCGACTTCGGCAAGCGGGGCAACAATGCCACAGTCGTCCGGGAATCGGAGAAATCCTTCATCACCGCTTGACGGGGTCTTACGCGCGACTTTGCGCTCAAATCTTCTCGCCGCGATGCGCTTGCTGCCCCTTCCGGGGCCGGTAGGACATCTCTGACGAGCCCAATACTTCCGGGCGGTGGCCCGCCTCTAACTAAGCTGTATCGCCAGCATCGATCAACTGGCCGATTGCGTGGCCTCGGCGACCTTTTTCTTCAATAGTACGCCTACCAGGATTCCGGAGAGGATGGCGGCGAGCGTTGCTTGCAGTATGGCTTTCATGGTTCCTATCTTCCGGCCTTCGCTCGCCGCTCGATGCAGGGCCGGGCGACGTCTGTACGTGAGCGCCCTCCTATCTCTATCAATGCAGCGGAAACACGAATCGGAAGCTCCCGGCGCCCCCATCGCGGATCTCCGACTCCTGCTGCATATACGACAGCCCCAGCGTGAATCCGCCCGCAGTCTCGAACTGCAGGCCGGCCTCGCCGACGACATGCGTGCGGTCGAGATCCGAGCTGATGCGCATGGGCTCGGCCGCCAACGGCGCGCCCTCGAGGCCCGCGCGCACCTTGGTGCTGGTGCCCGACAGATACTGCAGCAGGCCGATGCGCGCAAAAGTGCGCAAGCTGGCACCGCTGCCGAAATTCGCCACGTAACGCCCGCCGATCGCCGGCTCCACCCACAGGTGAGTCTCTTTGCCGGGGACGATGACCGCGTTCTGCGAATCCGCGCGATCCTCGGTCATATGGCCGTAGCGCATCCAGGAGGTGCCCAGGCTCAAGCTCGGCTGCAGCGAGAAACCGCCCGAGGTCCAGTCGTAGGTGTAGTCGAGCACGTTGGTGAGGAACAGCACATCGCGGTCGCCTTGCGTCTCCACCGGGTCGGTCACGCCTAACAATCGATTCACCGACTGCGCGTCATTGCCCAGCGACAGCGTGGCACCCACTGTTCCGCTCCACAGGCTGCGGCGTGCGCTCGCACCCAACTGGAAGAACTTGCTCTCCGCGCTCCACAGCCCGTCGAAACCGCTCGAGCGGTGATGCTCGAAGTCCATGGCGACGCCCAGTGACCAGTCCCCGTCCTGCGGAATCTGCACGCCCTGCGAGATGCCGTAGCCGTCATCCTTCGCCGCCGGGAATCCGGCGCGCGAATCGCGCGTCGACGGATTGTCGTCGTAACGGATCCAGTAGCACGACGCGTCGTCGCCGGATGCCTCGCCGATGGTGGTGGTGCCGCAGCTCTGCAGGTTGCGCGCGAAGCGCTGCGCGCCGCTGAGTGCCAGGGCCTGCTGCTCGGCGTAGAACTCCGTGCCGAGCTGCGTGAGCATGAAGGCGTAATCATCGAGCGAGGTCTCGAGCACCGCCGCGGTGATCGTGTCACCCAATCCACCCGGGCCGCCATACGACTGCACGCGGTTCAGGTACTTGCCGACCTGCACGCGATTGCCAACGAGACCACCCGCGGCGAAGTCGACTTCGTACTGGACGCCGAGCACATTGGGGCTGTTATAGGCCAGCTGGTAGTCGATCACGATCGACTCCTGCGGATTGAAGGCGATGCCGCGATTGATCACGCCGTGGTCGGCGACGAACAGCGGCTGGAACGACACTCCAGGCAGGATCCGGTCCACGTTGAACAGCGAGAAGTTGACCGCGCCCGCGACTTCGGCGGTGCCGGTGGCGGCGATGTGATCGCCCTCGCGCAAGGCGAAGTCGATCTCCATGTTCGAGGTGCCGGTGGCCGACTGCACGAAACTGCCGGTGAGGTGCGTACGCACCGCCAGCAACTGCGCGCCCGGCGCGATGATGCCGTCATTGCGCAACACGTTCGTGGCATCGCCGAGGTTGACCGTGGTGCCCGAGTAGAAGGTGCCATCGATGTTGTTGGCGAAACCGTTGGCGCCCGCGCCCAGATCGACATTGCCCATGACCGCGCCATGATTGTCGATGAAGTCCCCGCCCGCGCCGCCGCGGAAAGCAAAGCCGAGCGGTCCTGACAACGTGCTCACCGTGCCGAAGTTGGTGAACTTGTTAGCCGCACCGCCATCGAAGTACACCGCGACGCCATCCAGTCCGCCGACCAGGTCGTTGCCGGCCGACAAACTTGCGGTGATGTTTCCACCGAGACCGTTGGCGCCCGCGCTCTGCGCGAACAACGCGGTCGAGAATTCACCCAGGGCCGCGACGTCGCCATTGAGCGCAAGATCGATGGCGCCTGCGGAACCGGTACCGCCGGCGCTGGCCGCAAAGCCACCGTCGACGTAACCGCCGCCGCCACCCACGCTCTGCGCGAACAGGCTATAGGCATGATCGCCGAAGGTGGCGATGGTGCCGTGCTGCTCGAAGGCGATGTCGCCGCCATTTCCAGTGTTGGCCGCCGACAATGACACCGAGGTCTGCGCCGCGTCGGTGAACACCGCGCTGCCGCCGCCACCGATGGACTGCAGGAATACGCCGTGCGAACGCAGGCCGGCGGTCTGCACATCGCCGGTGTTTTTCACCTCGAGGTTGCCGCCATCGCCGCTGGCGCCGTTCGAGCCACCGAGCGTGACGCTCAAGGAATCGACGCCGAGCACGTTGGCGATGCCGCCTCCGGCGCCGACGCTCTGGAAGATCATGCCGATCGAATTGTCGCCCGTGGTCTGCACATTGCCATCGAGCTTGAGGCTGACATCGCCACCGGAGAGCACGCTGCCCCCGGAGCTGCCGAAGCTCAAGGTGGGCGTCAGCGCATTCACCGAGGCGCCCTGGGCGTGCGTTGCGAGCTTCGCGCGTCGCGCGGCCTTCGCTTCCGCCGGGGAGTCGCCGCCGTCGTCGATCAGGCTCAACGCACCGCCGCCGCCGCCGATGCTCTGGAACACGCCGCCGTGCGCCGAGGTGCCCTGCGTGGACACCGAGCCCGACTGCGTGTGCTCGATGTCGCCGCCTTCTTCATTGCTGCCGTTCTCGCCGCCGAGCGTGAGATTCACCGTCAACGAATCGAAGCTCGACGTCAGGTCGAGATTGGCGCGGCCGCCACCGCCGCCGATGGACTGCACCAGCGCGCCGGGCGTGTTGTTGCCTTCGGTGACCAGATCGCCATTGTGTTCGGACTCGATGTCGCCGCCGCGGTTGTTAGTCCCGGAGACGCCCCCGAGGCGTCCTTCAATCGCGACGTCGTCGGCAGTGCCCGCCGCGTCATTGAGATCGAGATCGAGATCGAACGTGCCGCCACCGCCGCCGATGGCCTGCACCGCATTCGCCGCGCCATTGTTGCCGGCGACGCCGAAGGTGCCGCTGTAGTTGAGCGTCACGCGGCCGGCGTCGGAGTTCTGCTGGTGGTCGCCACCGCCCGCGAATACGAACACGGGCGCACTGTCGGTGCCGTTGGGCAGCGGAATGCCGTTGTAAACCTGGCTGGGAACTCCCGGCAGGCTGGTGACGCCGCGGAAATCGAGCGCGACGTGACCGCCGCCGCCGTTGATGCTCTCGGCCACGACGGCTTGTGAGTTCTCACCGAGCACGGTGATGTCGCCGGAGTGATTCACCGTCACGTGCCCGCCCTCGCCGCCGTGACCCCCGGTGCCACCGAAGGTGGTCGAAAGCACACCGGCGATGACCGTGGTCGCCGGATTGGTCGACGCGCCGAATGCGATGCCGGCGTTGCCGCCGCCACCGCCGATCGACTGCGCCAGGATGCCGTGCGAACGCGCGCCGCGCGTGACGATCTGGCCGCTGTTGTCGACCGTGACGTCACCGGCATCGTCGCCGTCGCCGCCCGAGCCGCCCAGGGCTAACAAGGCCTCGCTCGCGGCATCGCCCTGCGCGAGCACCGCGTTCGCGGAGATCACGAGACCGCCGTTGCCGCCGCCACCACCGATCGACTGCGCGAACACGCCGTGCGCTTCATCGCCGTCCGTCTCGATGACGGAGGCGTTGTCGACGTGCACGTCGCCCGCCGTGCCACCCTGCCCGCCCGTGCCGCCGACATTCATGTTCACGAGCGTCGCCTGACCCTGCGATGACGCGCCCAGGTTCGCGGTGATGATGGAGCTGCCGTTGCCGCCGCCACCGCCCAGGCTCTGCGCGAAGATGCCATGCGCCGCGCGACCGCTGGTGGTGATGACGCCGCTGTCGTCGATGCCGTCGGTGGCGGTGTTGAAGACTTCGACGTCGCCGCTCGACGCGCCGCGGCCGCCGTTGCCACCGACCTTGATCGAGACGTTGTTGGCTTTCTGGTTGTCGCTCAGCGCAATGATGCCGAGCTCGAGCATGATTCCCGCATCGCCGCCCTTGCCACCCACGCTCTGCGCGCGGATGCCCACCGAGTCGTCGCCCGTGGTATCGATGCGGCCTTCGTTGGTGACGCTGACCGCCTCGCCGGTGCCGCCTTCGCCACCGAAGCCGCCCAGGTTCATGCTGACGTTGCGCGAATTGCTGCCGCGCGTGATGCCCGCGCTCATGATGGCGCCGCCTTCACCGCCGCCGCCGCCGACCGACTGCGCGTCGATGCCGTAGGAACGCCGTCCGCTGGTCAGGATCGTTCCACTGTTGAACACGTTCACTTCTTCAGCCGCGGCGCCGGTGCCGCCGGTGCCGCCCATCTGCAGCGAGAAGTTGGAGCCGCCCGCGCCCCCGCCGATGGAGGTGTCGAGCTGCGCGATGTAGCCGCCCATGCCGCCGCCGCCGGCGATGGATTGCGCGAACACGCCATGCGAATCGTCGCCGCTGGTGCGAATCACCGCCGCGTTGTCGACACTCACGACGCCGGAAATGCCGCCCTGGCCGCCGGAGCCGCCGACGCCGACCGATACCTGGTTCGCGGCTTCCATGATTCCATGTCGCTCGAGCGAACCGCCCGCGCCGCCGCCACCGCCCACGCTCTGCGCGTGGATGCCGTGCGCCGCAAGACCGTGCGTCGTGATCGCGCCGCCGGCATGCACTTCGACATTGCCGGCTTCGCCGCCCAGGCCGCCTTCGATGCCGATCTCCATCGAGGTGCTCCAGTCCTGCCCCTCCTCTTCACCTTCGCCCGAGAACTCGATGGAGCTCGAGCTGCTGTCGCCGCCACCGTTGCCCACGCTCTGCGCGCGGATGCCGAGCGAACGATCGCCCACCGTGGTCAGCACGCCGTCGGATTGCACGAACACATCGCCACCGGTGCCACCGGAGCCGCCCGCGCGCCCGAGACTGATGTCGATGCCCCTCGCCGAACGCGGGCTCGTCACCATGTCCATGCCGGTGCTGCCGCCACCACCACCCACGCTCTGCGCGAAGATGGCCGTGGAGACGTCGCCCAGCGTGGAAATGTTTCCGCTGTGATCCACGTCGACTCGCTTGCCGTCGCCGGCGTCGCCGGCACCGCCGCCGAGCGCGACGTTGAATGCCTTGGCGTCCTTGTTGTTGCCGAGGCCGATGTTGAACGTGGCACTGCCGCCGCCGCCGCCCACCGACTGGGCTAACAACCCGTAGCTGTGATCGCCTTCGGTGAGGATCGTGCCGGCGTGCTCGACGTCGACTTCATTGCCGTCACCGGCCGCCGCGCCGTCGCCGCCCACGCCTAACATCACCGCCGTCACCGGGCGGCTCGCGGTGCTTGCGCCGCTGTTGCTGAACAGGAAGTTCATGCCGGCGTTGCCGCCGCCACCGCCGATCGACTGCGCGGTGAGGCCATTGGCGTTGTGGCCAAGGGTCGCGAGCACGGCGGTTTCGTTGAGACCGCGCGTGACGCTCACGGCGCCGGCGTTGCCGCCGGTGCCGCCGCTTCCGCCGATGCCAACGGTGATCGGATTGCCGTTGATGGCGCCGACTCCGGAGACGTTCATGCCACCGTTGCCGCCGCCACCGCCGATGCTTTGCGCGAGAATGCCGTTGGCGCGCTCGCGGAAGCTCATCTGCGCGATGTCGAACGCGCTCGGGTCGAAGCCGTCCACGACACCGGAATCCGCAACGTCGATGCCGCTCACCACGATGTCGCCGTCGCTCTCGAGGCTCACGATCCCCGCATCCGCGCCAGTGCCTGCGTGCCCGCCCAGGCCGAGCGCGGCGTTGTATCCCTTGGTCTGGCCGGCGTTGCCGCTCACGTTGAGCGCGCCGTTGCCACCGCCGCCGGCGACGCTCTGCACGAGCACACCGATGGCGTTGCCTCCTTGCACGGTGATGTTGCCGCGCTGGGTCGCAAGCACATCGCCGCTGATGTTGCCCGCGCCACCGAAGCCGCCGACGCCGAACACCAGCGATGGCGTTTGCGCGTCGCGGCTCGCCTGGATGCCGCCGCTCACGTTCATGCCGCCATTGCCACCGCCGCCGCCAACGGACTGCGCCAGGAATCCGATGGCGCCCGCCCCGGTCGCCGAAATATCGCTGACCGCGCTCGTGCGCACGTCACGGCCTTCGCCGCCCGCGCCGCCAAAACCGCCGACGCCGCCAACCATCTGGCCGTCCATGACGATGCCGCCGGACACGTTCATGCCGCCGTTGCCACCGCCGCCACCGATCGACTGCGCACCGACGCCGAAGCGCCGATCACCGACCGATGCCACGTTGTCAGCCGTGACATCGAGCCGCACCGTGCCCGCGTCGCCGCCCGCGCCGCCAAAGCCGCCGACCCCGAGCGTGAGGCCATAGGAATGACCCTGGCTCTGCGAGGCGAGCGCGATGCCACCGCTGATGTTGATGCCGCCGTTGCCGCCCGAACCACCGACGCTCTGCGCCAGCACGCCGTTGGAGCCGTTGGCGAGCTCGCGCCGCAGGACTCCGTCTTCCACGAAGTAGTGCGCCGCATCCGAACCGGTGGCGCTCACGTCGCCGGTAACGGTGGCGATGACGTTGCGGCCATCGCCGCCGCCGCCGCCAAAGCCGCCGAGGCCAAGCGCCGCCGAGAAAGCGGTGCCGCTGGTGCTGCCCGAAAGCGCACCCGAAATGTTCATGCCGCCGTTGCCGCCGCCGCCGCCTATGGATTGCGCGACCACGCCGTCGGAATTCGTACCGTACGTGGTCGTCGCGCCCGTGCGCGTGAGCGTCACGAGCTCGCCATTGCCGGGGCCACCGCCGAAGCCACCCACGCCGATGGCCGCCGCCGCGGTCGATTCCTTGGCGATCGACAACGCGCCGGAGATGTTCATGCCGCCGTTGCCGCCACCGCCACCGACCGACTGCGCCAGTACGCCGGTCGAGGAAGCGCCGGTAGTTAGGACGGCACCCGAGACCGTGCCGGTCACCGTGGACGCATCGCCGCCGTCGCCGCCGAAACCGCCGACGCCGACACCGAGCGAGCCGCCCGGGCCCTTGGACAACGACACCGCGCCCGAAACGTTCATGCCGCCGTTGCCGCCGCCGCCGCCGATGCTCTGCATCAGCACACCGAAGCTGCGATCGCCGGCCGTGGCCGTGTCGCCCGCCACCGTGCCAGTGACCGCGGCGCTGTCGCCGCCACCACCGCCGGATCCGCCGACGCCGATCGCGAGCGCGCCCGCGCCATTGTTGCCGGCGCTGACCGCGGTCGAAATATTCATGCCGCCGTTGCCGCCGCCACCTCCGACGCTCTGGAACAGCACGCCGTAGGCATCGTCGCCGAGAGTGGTCAGATTGCCGGTGAGGCTCGCGGTCACCGCGCGGCCATCGCCGCCGCCACCGCCGCTGCCGCCCAGCCCGACGGATACCGAACCCGCACCCGAACCGGATGCGACCAGCGTGCCGCTCACGTTCATGCCGCCGTTGCCGCCGCCGCCACCGAGACTCTGCGCGATGTAACCCGTGGCGCGATCGCCGCGCGTAGTCACGTCGCCGGTCACCGTGGAGCTGACGACCGCGCCGTCGCCGCCGAGGCCACCCGAACCGCCGAGACCGACCGACACCGCGCCGGAGCTGCTTCCGGATCCGGTGACGTTCGCCGAGACGTTCATGCCGCCGGCGCCGCCGCCGCCACCGACGCTCTGCACCAGGATGCCGCCGGCATCGTCACCTTGCGTCACGACGTCGCCGGTCAAGGTCAAGGTAGTTAGTGCCGAGTCGCCGCCGCCGCCGCCCGCGCCACCCAGGCCCACAGTGACACCGCCGGCACTCGAGCCGCTGCCGCTCACGTTGGCCGAGACATTCATGCCGCCCGTGCCGCCACCGCCACCGAGGCTCTGCACGATGACCGCCGTCGCATCATTGCCTTGCGTGCTGGCATTGCCGGTGACAGTCGCCGTCGCAGTGCCGCCATTGCCGCCGCCGCCGCCCGAACCACCGAGGCCCACCGCAACGCCGACCGCGTTGCCGCCGGCGCCCGACACCGAACCCGACACATTGAAGCCGCCGTTGCCGCCGCCACCGCCGATGCTCTGCGCGATGATGCTGTTGGCGCCGTTGCCTGCGGTCATCACGTTGCCGGTGACGGTGGCGATCGCCGCGCCGCCGTTGCTCGCCGAACCGCCCGATCCCCCGAGGCCAACCGACACCGCGCCCGCATTGCTGCCGGATCCCGCGATGGAGCCGGTGACGTTGAACCCGCCGTTGCCGCCACCGCCACCGATGCTCTGCACCAGGACACCGTCGGATTCCTTTCCGAAAGTCTGCAGATCACCCCGGAGAATGCCGGTCGCGGTCGATGCGCTGCCGCCGCGGCCGCCCGAACCGCCGAGGCCCACCGAAATCGAGCCACTGGTGCCGCCCGAGGCGGACACCGTGCCCGTGACATTGAAGCCGCCATTGCCGCCGCCACCGCCGATGGACTGCGAGATGAGGCCGGTCGAGTTGTTGCCGAGCGTGACGATGTTGCCGGTGACGTTCGCGGTCGAGGTTCCGCTCGTGAACCCGCCATCGCCGCCCGAGCCGCCGAGACCCACCGCCACCGCTCCGGAGGCGGTGCCCGACGCGGAGATCGCCGAAGACACGTTGAATCCACCGTTGCCGCCGCCGCCGGCGATGCTCTGCGCGAGCACGCCGCCGGAGTCGTGCCCTTCGGTGAGCGTGTCACCGATGACCGTGAGAGTAGTTTGACCCGAGGCGCCGCCACCGCCGCCCGAACCGCCGAGGCCCACGGCAACGCCGCCGGCGTTGGCGCCGCTGCCGGTGATGCTGCCCGATACGTTGAAACCGCCGTTACCGCCGCCGCCGCCGACGCTTTGCGCGACGACGGCCGTGGCGTTGTTGCCCTGCGTGTGCGCCGAGCCCGTGAGCATCGCGATCACCGCACCGCCACCACCGCCACCGCCGCCCGCGCCGCCGAGGCCCACGGAGGCGCCGCCCGCCGTGGCGCCCGCGCCGGCGATCACCGCGGAAATGTTGAAGCCACCGTTGCCGCCGCCACCGCCGACGCTCTGCGCCACCAGACCGTTCGAGCCGTCGCCGACGGTAGTTAGATTGCCGTTGACGATGCCGGTGGCGAGCACGCCGCTGCCGGCGCCACCGCCGGCGCCGCCGATGCCGACCGAGACCGCGCCCGCGGCGCCGCCGCCGCCGGTGATCGCCCCGGACACGTTGAAGCCGCCATTGCCGCCACCGCCGCCGACGCTCTGCACGACCACCGCATCCGAATCCCGTCCGCGCGTGACCGCGTCGCCGTTGAGCGTGCCGGTCGCCGTGCCGCCATTGCCGCCACCGCCGCCCGAGCCGCCGATGCCGACGGATACCGCGGCCGCCGCGGCACCCGCCCCGCTGATCGTGCCCGAGACGTTGAAGCCACCGTTGCCGCCGCGCCCGCCGACCGACTGCACCACCATGCCGGTCGAGCGATCGCGCTCGGTAGTTAGATTGCCGTTGATCGTGGAATGCACCACGCCGCCGATGCCACCGCCGCCACCGGAGCCGCCGACACCAACCGAGGCGGCCGCCGCGCCGGCACCGCCGCCCGCGACCGCGCCGGCGATCGTGTAGCCGCCGTTGCCGCCACCGCCACCGATCGTCTGCGCCACGACACCCGTGGACTGCTCGCCGCCGGTGTGAATGTCGCCGGTGTAGTCCACATCGACCTGTCCACCGACGCCGCCAAGGCCGCCGTCGCCGCCGATCGCGGCCGAGACCGCGCCCGCCCCACCCGCCGCCACCGAGCCTGCGATCGTGATCGCGTAGCCGCCGCTGCCACCACCGCCGCCGATCGACTGCGCAATCAAGCCTTCGGATTGTTCGCCGGTCGTGTCGATCGAGCCGCCGGCGTCGATGTCGACCTGGCCACCCGCGCCGCCGTCACCGCCGCGACCGCCGATGCCCGCGGCAATGGAGCCAGCGCCGATATCACCGCCCGAGAACGCGTACGACATGGCGAATCCGCCGTTGCCGCCGCCACCGCCCACGCTCTGCGCGAGGATGCCGTCGGCGTCGAAGCCGTGCGTCGTGATGTCCGTGGTCGCGTCGATGTCGACGAGCTGGCCGCGTCCACCGCGTCCGCCGATACCGCCGACGGCCGCCGACATCGCGCCGATATATCCGCCCGATGCCTGCACGGCGAATCCGCCATTGCCGCCGCCGCCACCGACGGACTGCGCGAAGATGCCCTTGGCGCGGTCGCCGATCGTGTCGATGGTCGGAGTGACGCCACCGATTCCGGTGCCGCGGATGATCACGCTGTTGCCATCGCTCGCAATGCCGCCGGCACCGCCGATCGAGGCGCCGCCGAAGGCGGACACCGACACGCTGTTGCCGCCGTTGCCGCCGCCGCCGCCGATCGACTGCGCGAAGATGCCGTTCGAATCGTTGCCGAGCGTCGCAATGCTGTGGCTATGGGTTACATCGACGATGCCCCCGGCACCGCCCGCGCCACCGCTGCCACCGATCGCGAGCGGCCCTCCATACGCGGAACCACCACTGCCGCCGCCGCCGCCAACGCTGCGCGCTTCGATGCCCGACGACTGATTGCCGCGAGTCGTGATGACGCCGCCGTTGATGATGGTGAGATTGCCGCCGATGTCCGGCGTGGCCGGAACGCCCGAGGAACCACCGCTGCCGCCACTGCCGCCGATCGCGATCAGCGCGCCGCCATCGCCACCACTGCCGCCGCCACCGCCGATGCTCTCGGCCATGATGCCGCGCGCACGCGCGCCATTCGTCGAGATGACGCCTTCGTTCGTCACCTGCACCGCGCCGCCGTTACCGCCGCCGGCGCCGCTACCGCCGATGCCGACGACATCGAGGCCGCTGCCTTCCGCCGCGCTCGCGCCATTGCCGCCACCACCGCCGATGCTCTGCGCGAAGATGCCGTCGCCGCCTTCTTCGCGCGTGGTGATGTCCCCGTAGTTCTTGATGTCGACCAGGTCGCCGTTGCCGCCGCCGGCGCCCGAGCCGCCGAGGTTGACGGCGCCATGCGAGGCGCTCGCGGAACCGCCGCCGCCGCCGATGCTCTGGCCGAGGATGCCCTTGGAGTCGATGCCGATCGTGCGCACCGTGCCACGGTTCGTGACGTGCACGTCGCGACCATCGCCGCCCATGCCGCCTTCGCCGCCGACCGCGACCAGGCCTGACGATCCGGCGCCCGTGCCGCCACCGCCACCGATGCTCTGCGCCATGATGGCGTTCGCGTTGTCACCGCCGGTGATCACTTCCGCGCCCGCCGCGTTCGTCACCGTGACCGTGCCGCCGGTGTTGAAGCCCGTCGCGGCAACACCGCCGCCGACACCGACGAGGCCATTGCCATTGCCGCCGCTGCCGCCACCGCCGCCGATGCTCTGCGCGAGCAGGCCGTGCGCATACTGGCCGCCAGTGACCACCGATCCTGCATTGTTGATCGTGGCCACGCCGCCCGAGCCGCCGCCGCTCGCCTTGCCACCGATGCCGCCGATGCCGTTGCCGTCCCCGCCATTGCCGCCGCCGCCGCCGACCGATTGCGCCAGCACGCCGTAGGCCGCGATGCCGAGCGTGGTGACGCGCGCGCCGGCGCGGTTGTTAGCCGTGGCCGTGCCGCCGCTGCCGCCGCCACCGCCGTAGCCGCCGATGCCGGTGATCGCGACGCCCGAGCCGCCGTCACCGCCGCCGCCGCCGATCGACTGCGCGTAGAGTCCGACGGCATAGTTGCCGCGCGTGGTGATCTCGGCGTTCGCCTCGTTGTTAGCCGTCGCGAGATGCCCATCGCCGCCGGCGCTGCCGTCGCCGCCGAGCGCGACGGCAAGCGTCCCCGCGTCGCCGGCGTTGCCGCCCTTGCCGCCAACGCTCTGCGCGAACACGCCGTGCGCGGCTTCGCCGGTGCCCGCCGCGATGCTGCCGGTCGAGACCGTGCCGTAGTTAGTCGCGGTGGAATTGCCCGAGTGGCCGCCCTCGCTGCCGCTGCCGGCATCGCCGACCAGGCCATAGCTGTCGCCGCCGTCGCCACCACCGCCACCCAGGCTCTGCGCGAAGAGGCCGATGGCGCCGTTGCCGGTCGTCGAAATGTGGGCACGGTTGATGCCGATGGCGTCGCCACCCTGCGCGGCCGGACCGCCAGAGCCCGCATCGCCGAGGATGTAGCCGCTGCCGCCCGTGCCACCAATGCCCGCGCGGCTCTGGATGAACATGCCGTGCGATTCGGCGCCCGTCGTCGTGACGTCCACGTGGTTCGTCACCTCGACTCTGCCGCCGATGCCGGCGGGGCCGCCGTTCGCGGCCGGGAGTGCGCCCCAGGCATTGCCGCCGCTGCCGCCGCGTCCGCCGCGGCTGGTGGCAATGATGCCGGGCGCATTGTCGGCCAGCGACACGATGGGAATGCCATGCGTGTCGGCGAGCGTGACATCGCGCGTGAGCGCCGGACCGTTCTCGCCCGGGTCACCCTGTTCGGCACTCTCACCGATGGTCCAGCAGCCGAAGATGCAGACCTCGACGCCCCAGCCGCTGTCGCCGCTGTCGCCCCACCGGCCTTCGCGCTCGGCAATGTAGCGATTGACGCCGCCGCTCGGCGCGGGGCTATCTACTACGCGCGCGTCGCGGCCCGGAAGTCCGCCGAGACCGTCAGGTTTGGTGTCGGTGGGAACCGCGAGCGTGAACGCCAGGTAATCGGTCTCGCCGGGAATGCCGCAGGCGGGAGTGCAGTGAAAACCAATGAGCGGCGGATCGATGTTGTCGTCGCTCGGCGCCGGGTCGGGACCGTACACCGGATCTCCGATCGTGTAAGTGATCGCGGGAACGGCCGGACGCGCGTCGTAATGCGGACGACCGGGACTCGTGGCCGTCGGAAGAATCTCCGGCAGCTCCGGGACCGCCGGTGTCCCGGGAATGGTGAACGTCGCGTCTTTCGTGATGGGTCCCGCCCAGAGGTATTGACCCAAAGTGGTTTTGACCGACCCGTACGGTTTGAAGACGAAGTCCTCGATGAACTCCGTGACTCCGGTTTCCGGATTGACGATGGGATCGCCCTTTTCGTAGCAGGGCATGTAGTTGGCGTAGCTGCACCAGATCCTGTCCGTCTCCGCCGGTGGGTCGGCGGGCGGTGTCTGCGACCACGCGATGGGCGCGGAAACGGCGAAGGCGACGGACCCGATGAAGCGGATGGGTTTCACTTGGAAGCTCCGGAATGAGAAAAGCCGCGGGCGTCGGCGACGCGCGCGGCTTCGGGAGAAGAAGAACTGGAGAAAGGAAAGACTGGCGGAGGGGGTGGGATTTGAACCCACGAGCCTCGTGAGAGGCTGCCAGTTTTCAAGACTGGTGCATTCAACCGCTCTGCCACCCCTCCGGGGGTCGCGGATTGCGGGCGCAACCTACTGCAAAGCCCACGTCCGGTCCAGCCGGCCGGCATCCGGGCAAGTATCCAGGGCGCAAACAGACTTTTTGCAGACGGACCCGATCCCTCGGCCATGCGTTTTGCCACTCCTCCCAGAGGGCCCGCATTCAACCGTCGGCCAAGCCCTACGGCAACTGGCCAGAGGGCTTAAGTACCGGGCTTAAGCCCTTTGCCGTATGCAATTCGCCCTACGGAACAGGCGATGCTGCAAATATGGCTAGCAAACCTCGGGTTTCTTTAAGATGACCTGCGTGAAACTGCTCATCGTCGACGACCACCCCCTGTTTCGCGACGGCCTCGCCGCGTTGCTGCGCCAGGCGTCGACCGACACCACGGTGGTGCAGGCTTCGTCCGCGGAAGAGGCGCTGCAGGTGGTCGACGAGCAAATTGTCGACGCCGTGTTCATGGACCTGGTGATGCCGGGGCTTTGCGGCGAACCGGCGATCCGCGAATTCGCGCGCCGCCATCCGGATCTTCCGGTGATCGTCCTGTCGAGCTCGGAAAGTCCCGGTGACGTGCGGCGCGTGCTCAACGCGGGCGCGTCCGGTTACATTCCGAAATCCGCGACGGCACAGACGGTGGTGTCGGCACTGACACTGGTGCTGTCGGGAAACATCTATGTACCGCCGCTGCTGGTTTCAGCGGCCACGCGAGCCGCGGACAACGCGGCGCATGGCGGGGCACGTTCGCTGTCGCAGCTCACCGACCGCCAGGTGGATGTTCTGAAGTACCTGCGCGACGGGCTCAGCAACAAAGAGATCAGTGCCAATCTCGGCATCGCCGAGAAGACGGTGAAGGTGCACATCGCGGCGATCTTCAAGACGTTGAACGTGGTCAACCGGACGCAGGCGGCGAAGTTTCTGCACGACGCCCCGGATGCGCCACGAGATGCGTGATCGATGCGCGCAGCCGGCTGTTTGCCACCGGCTTGTGCAGCAGTAGCAACCCACTCTCCTGCGCTTCGCGCAGCCGGTCCGGAGCGGTGTCGCCGGTGATCAGCATGCCGGGAATCTCATCGTCGTTGTATTCGGCGCGCAGGCGCTCGATCACGCGAATGCCGTCTTCGTGCGCGCGTAAACGATAGTCGCAGATCATGAGCGCGGGATGATCCGGGCAGTTGGCGAGCAGCGGCAGGATTTCGTCGAAGGATCCGGCGACGATGGCCTGAAATCCCCACCCTTCGAGCAGGCTCTTCATCGCCATCTGAATCGTGGCCTCGTCGTCCACGACGAGGATGAGCCCGCCCGCGACGAGCTCGCCCCCCTCCTCGCTCGCCGGCCCCGCGGCACTGATCGCCGCATCCGACAACGGCAGATCGAGCGTGAACACCGAACCGCGATTCGGTTGCGAATGCAGCGACAGCGGATGGCCTAACAACGCCGTGAGCCGCTTGACGATGGCCAGCCCGAGGCCGACGCCCTTGCTCCGGTCGCGCTCGGGATTGGCGACCTGGTAGAACTCCGTGAAGATTCGCGTGTGTTCGCTCTCGGGGATGCCACGGCCGGTGTCCCATACCTGCACGCTCAACGTCCGCCCGCGACGCCGGCACCCGACCAGGACACGTCCCGTGTCGGTGTAGGCGATGGCATTGGCGACAATGTTGCGAACCACGCGCTCGACCAGCAGCGGATCGCTGTACACGGCCGCGCGCGTGCGTTTGCACTTGAGCTCGATCTTCTTGGCCTCGGCGTCGCCGATGAAATCGCGGCAGATGCGCTCGAGCAGCGGCTGCATCGCGAAAGTCTGCGGATGCACCTCGACCACGCCGGCATCGAGGCGCGAGATGTCGAGTAGCCCATTGAACAGGCCGCCCATGGCCTGCACCGAGCTGTCGATGTGGTCGAGCAGCCGGCGCGCTTCGGCGTCGTTGACGCGTGGGCGCAGCGCGGCGACGAACAGCGTCAGCGCGTGCACCGGCTGGCGCAGGTCGTGGCTGGCGGCGGCGAGGAATCGTGATTTGGCGGTGCTTGCTTCCTCGGCGATGAGCTTCTCGCCCCGCAGGCGCGCGATGAGGTCTTCATTCTCGAAGCGCAGCCGCACGGATTCCTCGAACTGCGCGCCATAGCGGCGCGCCTGGTCGGTGACCGCAAACAGCCAGGCGAGAATGATGAGCGCCATCACCCAATGCATCCAGTCGCCCTGCGCGAGCATCCACGCGGTGGGCAACAGCATCATCGGCAGGATGGAGAAGAAGATCGCCGGCCGGAGTACTCCGAATGCGGTGACGGCGCCGCTGGCGACGGCGCACAGATACAGCATGAGCAGCAGCTGCATGTCGAAGCGTTGCGGCGGCAGCAGCCACCACGAGGAGCCGCCGAGGAACAGGCTCGCCACCAGTGCGCCGATCGAAAAGCGTCGATTCCACAGGCGCCATTCCGAATCCCGCGGCTTGCGCCGCAGGTAGGTGAAGATGAGCGTGAGACGCGCGCCGATCTGCAGCAGCATGCAGCCCGCGAAGACGATCGCCACCGTCCAGCTCACCGCGCCGCTGCCGCCGAGGATGCCGGCGATCAGCAACGCCCCCACGGCCGTGCTCGACATGCCCGGCGCGGTGTTGCTGTAAGCCGAGCGCACCTGTTCCGCGCCGATGCGGTTTGTTAGCTCGGCATCATTTGTTTTCATGGCAGCGCCGGAGGCTAGCCTAGTTTCGTTGTCGTGCAAATGGCGCAAGGTCGCCGGTTCGTGGACAACCAGGACTGACAAGACTGTCCTGTGTCCCTTCCCACTCGCCCTGCGACAGCGGCCGGCGCGCCGGTTTCGTTACGCGGTGATTCTCTGATTGACAGTGGTCCCGCGCGGCATAAGCTCGGTTGCGCGCGGCCAGATGGATTCACGCCGCGATCGAGGGAGCATGAGACATGGATAGCGGCGCCCTTCCGACAACGCGTCCGTCCATTCTCTCCTTCGAGCTACTCGGACTTTCTTGTTAGTTCACAGGGGGAAAAACATGGCTCGCTCCGGTATTGGCCGCGTCCTCGCGGTGTGTCTGGCGTTGTTCGCGCCGCAGCTCTTCGCACAAACCTTCAACTACGGCGAGGCGCTGCAGAAGTCACTCTTCTTCTATGAGGCGCAGCGCTCCGGCGATCTGCCCACCACCAATCGCATCAACTGGCGCGGCGACTCCGCGCTGCAGGATGGCGCGGATGTCGGCCGCGACCTGACCGGCGGCTGGTACGACGCCGGCGATCACGTGAAATTCGGCCTGCCGATGGCGGCCTCGGCCACGCTGCTGGCCATGGGCATCGTCGAGTACCGCGATGCATACGTGCAGAGCGGTCAGCTCACCACCGCGCTCGACGAATTGAAGTGGGCCACCGACTACTTCATCAAGGCGCACACCGCCACCAACGAACTGTACGGCCAGATCGGCGCGGGCGGCACCGATCACGCCTGGTGGGGCCCGGCTGAAGTCATGCAGATGGCGCGACCGGCGTTCAAGATCGACAGCACGCATCCGGGCTCGGACCTGGCTGGCGAAACGGCGGCCGCGCTGGCGGCGGCTTCGATGGCATTCCGCCCCACGGATCCCACCTACGCCAATACGCTGCTCTCGCATGCGCGCCAGCTCTACACCTTTGCGGATACTTTTCGCGGCAAGTACTCCGACGCGATCGCCGATGCGCAGGGCTTCTACAACTCCTGGAGCGGCTACAACGACGAGCTGGTCTGGGGCGCCATCTGGCTGTATCGCGCCACCAACGAGACCGCGTTCCTCGACAAGGCGCAG
>DASYKM010000214.1:0-14296 GCA_035995425.1 Steroidobacteraceae bacterium | reverse complement strand
CACGTGCGGCGGCGGTTCTTCCAGCGTCTTCAGCAACGCATTGAACGAGTGCGTCGACAACATGTGCACTTCGTCGACCAGGTAAACCTTGTAGCGGCCGCGAGTGGGCGCGTACTGCACGTTCTCGAGCAGCTCGCGCGTGTCATCCACCTTGGTGCGCGAGGCGGCGTCGACTTCGATGAGGTCGACGAAGCGGCCCTCGTCGATCTCCTTGCAGGATGCGCAGACGCCGCAAGGAGTGGCAGTGACGCCGGTATCGCAGTTGAGACACTTCGACAGGATGCGCGCGATGGTGGTCTTGCCCACGCCGCGCGTGCCCGTGAAAAGAAATGCGTGGTGAACGCGGCCCTGCGTCAGGGCATTGCCCAGTGCCTGCCGAACGTGCTCCTGACCAACGAGCTCCGCAAAAGAACGTGGACGCCACTTACGCGCCAGAGCGAGATAACTCAAATTTGCACACCTTGGGAGGCAGCCCGCACCAGCCTGATTTCGGCGCCCGACATCGCCGCTACCGCTGCTCCCTTCCGGGCCTGACGGGGTTTACAACTAGTCGTCGCGAAGGAGCCGATACGGACTGCCATGGTAAAGAAGTGGCGGACAGACAGGGATTCGAACCCTGGAACACCGTGAGATGTTACTTGCTTTCCAAGCAAGCGCCTTCGACCGCTCGGCCATCTGTCCGTTACCCGTGCCGTCCCCGTGCCCAGGGACTTCAAGGGGTGCGAATGATAGCAATAGTTCGCTATTTCGGCTTTTGAGTGTCGGCTTCTTTGGGGGTCGCGAACGGCGGCGGATAGTCGAGACAGGGCTCGCTCTTGGCGCGAGCGCGCTCGGGAGTATTGAGCGGCGGCACCTTCAGGGCGTTGCGCGTGTCGGGTGCCTGGAGCTCCGGTGGCGCCTTGAGCGGCGGCAGCTCCTTGGCACCGACGTAATCCTTGTTGTCTTGCTTGCAGCTGGTGGCGCGTGACTTGCACCCGGGGAGCAACGCCAGGACCAGGACGCTTGCGACGAGGACGACGGGAATACGCATGGAGAGTGCGACCTTTTCTGACATCAGGAGTTCACGGACGTTATTTGACGGAGATGCCGGCGGCGAACAGGGACTCGACGACGACCGCATGGTACTCCGGCGACAGCTCGGTCAGCGGCAGCCGCAGCGTGCCACCCGTGAGGCCCATGCGCGATACGGCCCATTTCACCGGAATCGGGTTGGATTCCACGAACAGGTTGCGATGCAGGCCGACCAGGCGTTGGTCGATCTGCGTGGCGGCGGCTCGATCGCCACGCACGGCAGCCTCGACCATGTCAGCCATGGCACGCGGCGCGACGTTTGCGGTAACGGAAATGACGCCGGTCGCGCCGACGCCGATGGCATCGCGAGCGGTGAGATCGTCGCCGCTCAACACCTTGAAATCCGCGGCGCAGGAAGCGACCAGCTCGCGTACCCGTGCAGTCTCGGCGACCGCTTCCTTGATGCCGGCGATTCGCGGCACGCGCGACAGCCGCGCGACAGTCGCGGGCAGCAGGTCCACGGCCGTACGGCTCGGCACGTTGTACAGCAGCACCGGGACGCGCGAGTTCGTGGCGATCGCCTCGAAATGCAGGAACAGACCCTGCTGGGTCGGACGTACATAAGAAGGAGAAGCCACCAGCAAGGCATCGAGGTCGAGCGCGGAAATCCAGCGCGCTCGTTCCACCGAAGTTGCGGTGCTGCTGGTGCCGGCATTGGCGATGAGCAGCGCGCGACTGCCGAGCGTGGCCCGCGCGCGCACCAGCAGATCGCGTAATTCGCCGTCGGTGACGGTGGCGGATTCACCGGTGGATCCGGCGACCACGATTCCCCGGGTGCCATTGGCGACGTGGAATTCAAGGAGACGAGTCCAGGCGTCGAAATCGATACTGCCGTCCGGCTGCATCGGGGTCACAAGCGCCACCAGGCTGCCGGCGTACATGAGGAATCCGAGGGTCGTTTTAAAAGGTCGGGAATGGTACGGGGGCACGCCCGCCATTCGCAAGCCAAAAGGCTGCGGTACACTCGCCGCCAGATGAAGCAACACCTTGCCGTATCGGCCATTGGCAGCGATCGCACCGGGATGGTCCACGACCTCACCCGCGTAATCTCGGACTGCGGCGGATCCATCAGCGAGAGCCGCATGGCCAGCCTCGGCAATGAGTTCGCGATGCTGGTGCTGGTGAGCGGCAACTGGCATTCGCTTGCCAAGCTCGAAAGCGAGCTGACGCGTCTCGGGGAATCCACCGGCCTGTCGCTGCACTTGAAGCGCACCGAGCCACGCGCCCCGCGCACCGAACTATTGCCATATTCCATAGACGTGGTCTGCCTCGACCAGGCCGGCATCGTCACCGGTCTTTCGGGATTCTGCGCCAGCCGCGGCATCGACATCGCCGAGGTCTCCACGCGCACCTATCCCGCGGCGCACACCGGCGCGCAGATGTTCGCCGTGCAGATGATCGTCAACGTCCCCAAGCGCTTGCAGCTCGCGCACCTGCGCGAAGAGTTCATGGACTACTGCGATGCGCAAAACCTCGACGCGATCCTGGAGCCCGTGAAGTCTTGACTGTTGCGATCGGCAAGAAAGTCCCGGCGTTCTCGCTGCCGCGTTCCGACGGCAGTCTGTGGAAGTCCGCTGATGCCAAAGGCGGTCAGCTGGTGCTCTACTTCTACCCGAAGGACATGACGCCGGGCTGCACGCTCGAGGGCCAGGAATTCCGCGACCTGCACGCCGCGTTCAAACGCGCCAAGACCACCGTGCTCGGAGTGTCCAGGGACAGCTGCGAGCGCCACGCGAAATTCCGCGCCAAGGAAAAGTTTCCATTCGAGCTGCTGTCCGATGAAGACGGGAAGGTCTGCCGGCTGTTCGACGTGATCCGCGAAAAATCTCTTTATGGAAGGAAGTTCATGGGAATCGAACGCAGCACTTTCCTGATCGACGATGGCGGCAAGCTGGTCCGCGAATGGCGCAAGGTTCGCGTCAAGGGCCACGTCGCCGAAGTGCTCGAGACGGCCAAATCACTGTGAGCGCCAAACGCGTAGGCGGCGGCAAGCCGGCACCCGTCAACGAACGCCGCCTGTTCGTGCTCGACACCAACGTGCTGATGCACGACCCGACCGCGATCTTCCGTTTCCAGGAACACGACGTCTATCTACCGATGGTGGTGCTCGAGGAGCTCGACTCGAACAAGAAGGGCCTGTCGGAAGCCTCGCGCAACGTGCGCCAGACCAGCCGCTTCCTCGACGACCTGATGCGCGACGCCACCAAGGAGCAGATCGACGCCGGCCTGCCGCTGCCTTCCTCGCTGAACGCGAGCCAGAACGGCAACGGTCATGGCAGCGATGCCGGCAGCGGCAAGCCCGGCACCGCCGGCCGCCTGTTCTTCCAGACCCGCCAGCTCACCTCGGCGCTGCCAGACTATCTACCCGGCCACGGCGCCGACAACGCGATCCTGGCGCAGACGCTGGCGCTGCAGGCGCTGCACCACGAAGCGCGCGTCACGCTGGTGTCGAAAGACATCAACCTGCGCATCAAGGCCGCGGTGGTCGGCGTGCACGCCGAGGACTACTACAGCGACAAGACGATCGAAGACGCCGACGTGCTCTACACGGGGCTCGCGGCGCTGCCGGCCAACTTCTGGGAGTCGCATGGCAAGAACATGCGCTCGTGGAAGGAATCGGACCGGACGTATTACGAAATCGAAGGGCCGGTGGTCACCGATCTGCACGTCAACCAGTTCGTGCACGAGGAGACCAGCGAAGGCATCGAGGCCATCGTCCGGCGCATCGAGGCCGACAAGGCCACGCTCGAGCTGGCCCGCGATTTCCGCAGCGAGCGCCACAGCATCTGGGGCGTGAACGCGCGCAATCGCGAGCAGAACTTCGCGCTCAACCTGCTCATGGATCCGGAGATCGACTTCGTGACGATCCTCGGACCTGCGGGCACGGGCAAGACCCTGCTCACGCTCGCCGCCGGACTCATGCAGACGCTCGAGTCGAATCGCTTCGTCGAGATCATCATGACGCGCGTGACGATTCCGCTCGGCGAGGACATCGGCTTCCTGCCCGGTACCGAAGAAGAGAAGATGGAGCCCTGGATGGGCGCCCTCATGGACAATCTCGAGGTGCTGACCAAGACCGGCGAAGGTGGCAACTGGGGTCGCGCAGCCACCAACGACCTGCTGCGCAACCGGATCAAGATCCGTTCGCTGAACTTCATGCGCGGCCGAACCTTTCTCAATCGCTACGTCATCCTCGATGAGGCGCAGAACCTCACTCCGAAGCAGATGAAAGCCCTGGTGACCAGGGCCGGTCCGGGCACCAAGATTGTCTGCCTCGGAAACATCGCGCAGATCGATACGCCCTATCTCACGGAGACCACGTCCGGTTTGACCTACGTCGTGAACCGGTTCCGCGGATGGGGGCATTCCGGACACATCACGCTGGTGCGCGGCGAACGCTCGCGTCTGGCCGATTTCGCCTCTGATACGCTCTGACCTCGAAACTCCGCGCCTGCCCTGGAGTCCAATTTCGCGATGTCTGACGGGCTCAAACGATTCCTGATCGCGCTGTTGTCGGCGCTGCTGCCGCTGCAGGCCCTCGCCCAGTCGACCGCCAACGATCTGCCGGACATCGGCAGTCCAGCTTCCTCCGCGCTCACGATCGACGACGAGTACCACATCGGCCTTCAGGTCATGCGCCAGCTGCGCGACGAAGGCCAGATCATCGAAGACCCGGAGGCCACCGAATACCTGCAGGCGCTGGGCTCGCGCATCGTCGCCCAGGCCTCGGGCGATTCAGCGCAGCGCTTCTCGTTCTTCTTCGTACGCGACAACACCATCAATGCTTTCGCACTGCCCGGCGGGTTCGTCGGCGTGAACTATGGCCTGGTGCTGGCGACGCGCAACGAAGCGCAGCTCGCCGGAGTGCTGGCGCACGAAATCGCGCACGTCACGCAGCGTCACATTGCGCGCCGTGTGCGCTCGCAGGGACGCCAGAGCATCGCCACCGTGGCGGCGATTCTCGCCTCGATCCTGGTAGGCGCCGCCACCGGCTCGGGCGATGCGGCGCTGGGCGGAATCGCCATGGCGCAGGGCGCCGCCATGCAGCAGTCGATCAACTTCACGCGCGCCAATGAAAACGAAGCCGATCGTGTCGGCATGAGTTTCCTGGCCGCCGCCGGCTTCGACCCCTACGGCATGCCCGACTTCTTCGAGACCATGGGCCGCCGCAGCGCCATCTCCACCAACAGCAACAGCCGCAACGCTCTGCCCGAGATCCTGCAGTCGCACCCGGTCACCGCCAACCGCATCGCCGAATCGCGTGCGCGCGCCGCGCAGTTCACCAACACCAAGCAAACCGCGGAGAGTGTCAGCTACCTGTTGACGCGCGAGCGCCTGCGCGTGCTGGCCACGCCGATCGAAGACAATGTGCGCCGCTACTATTCCGAGCGCCGCGAGCAGCAGGACCAGACCGTGGGCGAGCGCTACGGCGAAGCCCTGGCTAGCTACCAGGCGGGCAGCGCGCGGGCCTCGCTGGATGCGCTGCTCGGCCTGGCGCGTGCCTATCCCCAGGTGCCCATGCTGCAGTCCACGCTCGGGCAGGCGCAGATGGCGGCCGGCGACACCGACGACGCGCTGGCGACGTTCCGCCGTGCGCTCAACCTGTCGCCGCGCAACATCCCGCTCACCATGCGCTATGCCGAAGCGCTGCTGAAGAACGGCGACGCGAAAACCGCGCACGCCGTGCTGCTCGACCTGTTCAACAATGTCACGCCGACACCCGAGCAAATCCGTTTCACCGCGCTGGCGGCCAGCAGCGCCGGCGACAACGGCGACGCCGCCTATTACATGAGCGAATACCACATCACCACGGGCAATCTACCCCTGTCGGTGGCGCAGCTCGAAATGGCCCTGGCGGCACCAAACATCACCGCCGTGCAGCGCAGCCGGTACCAGGCCCGGCTCGATGAAGTTCGCGAAGCGTTGTTCTCGGACCGCAAGCGCCGCGATACGAAAGAGAGAGAACAACGCCCCCCGGAAGAGCGAACCCGGCATCCGAGCGCAAATCGGACTGGTACAATTTCGCGATGAGAAATCTGGTTCTGTTAATCGCCGGTCTGTGGTTGACCGGCTGCGCCACGCTGCCTTCGGGCAAACCCGATGCGCGCGACCCCTGGGAACGTTTCAACCGGGCCTCGTTCAAGTTCAACGACGCGCTCGATCGCGCCTTCGCGCGACCCGTGGCCAAGGCCTACGTGAAGGTGACGCCGAAAGTGGTGCGTACCGGGGTCAGCAATGCGCTCAGCAACCTCAACACCGTGCCCACGGTCATCAACGACGTGTTCCAGGGAAAGATCCGCCAGGCCGGCCGGGACTCGACCCGTTTCCTGCTCAACAGCACCCTTGGCCTGGCGGGCTTGTTCGATCCGGCCACGTCCGCCGGATTCGAAAACAACGACGAGGATTTTGGACAGACGCTCGGCAAGTGGGGCGTGAAATCCGGTCCATACGTGATGCTGCCGATCCTCGGGCCTTCGACGGTTCGCGACATTCTCGGCCGCGGCGTCGACCAGTTCACCTACCCCGTGAACTATCTGGAAGACGACAGCACCCGCTTGATCATTCGCGGTATCGACTTCCTCGATCTGCGCGCCAGCCTGCTCGACCTCGATGGGCAGCTGAATCGCAGTTATGACCGCTACGCCTTCGTGCGCAATGCATGGTTGCAGCGACGCGAGTACAAGGTGAAGGACGGCAATGTCGAGGACGATTCGGCCGCGCTAGAGGAAGAATTCAAAGAAGAAGACCCCGCTTCGGATGCGACGCCGGCTGAGCCGGCCACTCCGCCTCCGCAGTAGCGGAATCCGGGAGAAAACATGGAGATCGGCAAGCTTCCGCCCCTGCTGTTGCTGCACCCTGACGACAACATCCTCGTGGCGCGGCGTGACATCGCGGCCGGCGAGCGCGTCGAAGTCGATGGCGAGAGCTTCGCCATGCCGGTCGCCATCGAGCTCGGGCACAAGCTGGCGCGGCGCGCCCTTGAGGCGGACACTCGGGTCCTCAAGTACGGAGCACCCATCGGCTCCATGAAGATCGCCGCGGCGCGTGGCGAGCACGTACACCTGCACAACCTGCGCAGCGACTACCTGCCTTCGACGTCGCGCGACATCGGCAGCAGCGAAAAGACGGACGGACATTGATGAACGCCCAGTTGAAGCACAGCCCTTCGTTGAAAGGATATGCCCGGCGCGACGGCCGCAAGGGCATCCGCAACGTCGTGGCGGTCGCTTACCTCGTTGAATGCGCTCATCACGTCTCGCGCCTCATCGTGCAGAAATCCGGTGCCGACGACGTTCACCTCATCGGCTTTCCGGGCTGCTATCCCAACAAGTATTCGCTGGAGATGATGCAGCGGCTGTGCACGCACCCGAACGTCGGCGCCGTGCTGCTGGTGTCCCTCGGCTGCGAAGGTTTCAACCGCGAGCAGCTGCGCCGGACGATCGCCGCGAGCGGCCGCCAGGTCGACCTGCTGGTCATCCAGCAGTCGGGCGGCACCACGCGTACGCTGAACGCCGGCCTCGAGATCGTGCGCAAGATGCGCGCCGAGCTCGCGAAGCAGGCCACGGTTCCGATGGCGCTCGACGAGCTCATCGTCGGCACCGTGTGCGGCGGCTCCGACGGCACCAGCGGCATCACCGCCAACCCGGCCGTGGGGCGCTGCTTCGACTGGCTGATCGACGCCGGGGCGGCGTGCATCTTCGAGGAAACCGGCGAGCTCATCGGTTGCGAACGCATCATGGCTTCGCGCGCCATCACGCCCGCGCTGGGAGCCGAGATCGAGGCCTGCGTCGACAAGGCCGCGAACTACTACCGCATCATGGGCTACGGCAGCTTTGCGCCGGGCAATGCCGAAGGCGGCCTGACGACGCTCGAGGAAAAATCCATGGGCGCCTATTCCAAGTCCGGCTCCTCGCCGATCAGCGGGCTCATCAAGCCCGGCGACGTGCCGCCGCGCGGCGGCCTCTATCTTCTCGACGTGGTGCCCGACGGCGAGCCGCGCTTCGGTTTCCCGAACATTTCCGACAATGCCGAGATCGTCGAGCTCATCGCCTGCGGCTCGCATCTCATCCTGTTCACCACCGGCCGCGGCTCGGTGGTGGGTTCCGCCATCTCGCCCGTCATCAAGGTATGCGCCAATCCCGACACCTATGACCGCATGGCCGACGACATGGACGTGAACGCCGGCCGGATCCTGCGTGGCGCGGAGCTCGACGACGTGGGCCGCGAGATTTTCGAACTGGTGGAAAACGTCGCGCGGGGCGCGCAGACGAAGTCCGAGGCGCTCGGGCACCAGGAATTCATCCTCACCTACAAACAATTCGAACCGATCGGACCCGCCTGCCTGCCGGCGGCATGAATCCAGGGAGATTCCATTGAAACTGGTACGTTTTGGTTCCGCGGGCGCGGAGCGCCCAGGTCTCGTGCTCGCGGACGGCGGCCTCGCCGACCTGTCGGGCGTCGTGCCCGACCTTGCCGGCGCCGCGCTTTCGGCTGAATCACTCGCCAGACTGCGCGCGCTCGATGTGAGCAAACTACCGCGCGCTCCGGCGGACGTGCGCCTGGGCCCCTGCGTCGGATCGGTCGGCAAGTTCATAGCCATCGGCCTCAACTACGCCGACCACGCCGCCGAAACCGGCGCGAAGATTCCGAGCGAGCCCATCGTGTTCATGAAAGCGACCAGTTGCATCGTCGGGCCCAACGACACGGTGCTCAAACCTCGCGGCTCGATCAAGATGGACTGGGAAGTCGAGCTCGGTGTCGTAATCGGCAGTGTCGCGCGCTATGTCAGCGAAGCCGCCGCGCCGAAACACATCGCCGGCTACTGCGTGATCAACGACCTCTCCGAGCGGCATTTCCAGCTGGAGCGCGGCGGCCAGTGGGACAAGGGCAAGGGATGCGACACGTTCGGGCCGCTCGGTCCGTGGCTCGTGACATCCGATGAAGTGGGCGACCCCGCCACTCTGTCTATGTGGCTCGACGTGAACGGCACGCGCCGGCAGAACGGCTCGACCCGCACCATGATCTTCAAGCCCGCGTTCCTGGTGAGTTACCTGAGTCAGTTCATGAGCCTGCATCCGGGTGACGTGATCACGACGGGTACGCCGCCGGGCGTCGGCATGGGCATCAAGCCGGACCCGATCTTCCTCGACGTCGGCGACGTCATGGAGCTCGGCATCGAGAAGTTAGGCAGGCAGCGGCAGGTCGTGGCGGCGGCATAGCGCGCAAGGCGATGCAGGTCGTCAACAGCATCGGCGACCTGCGCGATCGTGCCCGGCGGCGCATCCCGCGCGCACTGTACGACTACATCGATCGCGGCTCGTACGACGAGGTCACCTGGAACCGCAATCGCGACGACTTCCGGGCGCTCGCGCTGCGTCAGCGCGTAATGGTCGACGTGTCGCGGCTGTCGGTCGGCACGACGGTGCTCGGCGAACACTGGAAGCTGCCGGTCGGCCTCGCACCCACCGGCCTCACCGGGTTCTTCCACCGCGACGGCGAAATCCTCGCGGCACGCGCGGCGCAGGCAGCCGGCGTGCCGTTCACCTTGAGCACCATGTCCATTTGTTCGATCGAGGACGTGCGCGCGGCGGTCGAAGGCACCTTCTGGTTCCAGCTGTATCTGATGCGCGATCGTGGCTTCAATGAAGCCTTGATCGCTCGCGCCCGTGAGGCGCGTTGCTCGGCGCTCATGCTCACGCTCGATTTGCCATTGCAGGCCCTGCGCCGTCGCGATCCCAAGAACGGGCTGTCGGTTCCGCCGCGACTCACGCCCGCCAACGCCTGGGAGATACTCATGCGGCCGCGCTGGCTCGCCGGGGTCTTGTTAGGCAAGCGCCACACCTTGGGCAATCTCGCCGCGTTCTTCCCCAAGGACGGCATCGCAACGCTGTCCGAATGGGTGGGCGGGCAATTCGACTCGTCGATCACCTGGAAAGACGTCGCCTGGGTACGCGAGCGATGGCCCGGAAAGCTCATTCTCAAGGGCATCATGGATCCCGAAGACGCCCGCCTTGCCCAGACCACCGGCGTGGACGCCATCGTGGTTTCCAATCATGGCGGCCGGCAGCTCGATGGCGCCACGTCGACGATCGCCGCGTTGCCGCGCGTGGTCGAGGCCGTCGCCGGCCGATGTGAAGTGCTGCTCGACGGTGGCGTCACGTCCGGCCAGGACGTGCTCAAGGCACTGGCGCTGGGCGCGCGGGCCTGCCTCATCGGCAAGGCCTATCTATATGGATTGGCGGCGCTCGGTGGTGCCGGGGTGTCGCTGGCGCTCGCCATCATGAGGCGCGAGCTGGAAGTCTCGATGGCTCTCACCGGACTCAACGACGTACGCCGGATCGATTCGCGCATACTCGTCACCTGATTCAATCGAAGGCAGGCACACGTGCGGCCCAAACTACGCAAAGCCCTGACTGTGACTGGCTGTTCATTAGGCAGTCTGATGCTGATGCTGGCGGCATCGAGCCTGTGCTGCGCGAAATCAATCGACGGCTTGCGACCAGCGAGATCAATGATGGCTCGCTCAAACACAGCATCTTCTTCGGCCATGACACGCACGTATTCGGCGCGCTGCAACGCGCCCGCTCGGAACTGGTGTATCGCACGACGCGCTCCGGCGGCCCGAGTGGCCCGGGCATTTCAACCTGACTCACATCCTCACCCCACGAGGTGGCACACACGCTCGTGTTCGCGAAGTTCGAGATGGCGAACACCTCGCGCCTGCCGATGTGGAAGGCGCAGGGCTATCCGGAGTATGTCGCGATGTCGGCGACCCGATTGCGGCCCGGCTACTCGCCGAACGCCAGCGTCACGCGGATATTGCATGCCGATCTTGCGTGGTTGAGAGACGCGCGCGGCGAATTCTCGGCAATGCGATATGACTGCATCGGCAAGTCCTATCTCGAGGACGAGAATGGGGATTTCTGGCACACCTGCTACTACCTGTCGCGTGTGCTGGTCGAATATCTTCTCGACGAAAAGAATCTGAGCTTCGCTGAGCTGGCGAAGTCTTCGGTCGGCGAATCGGAAACGCTGCACGAACTCTTGCGCGCGTACCACGCGGGGGAATTGATCAGCCCACGGCCGTGAGCAGTCCGTCTACTTCACTGATTTTCGCGATCGCCAGCAGCGAGGCTGGAAGATTCTCGAGCGAAACAGGCCGCGGTTTGCGCCGGCCCCATGCGAGCCAGTCGAGCAGCACCGCGAGGCCGGCGCTGTCGGCACGAGTCACGCCACTGCAGTCGATCACCAGGCGATCCGCGCGCGAGCTTTCGAGAACGAGGACGCCGAGCTGACGCGCGTCGCGCGCGCTGGCAAAAGTGAGCTCGCCGGTCACGACGATGCGTCCCGACGTGGGTTCACTGATTGCGACGCGCACCTTTGGCTTGGCCTCCCCGTCCATTCTTCAGGCGCCTGGCTTCAAGTCGTTTTCACCTTGGCGGATTTGGCGCTCTGCGCCTTGGCTTCGAGGCGCTGGATGACGGCGTCGAGACCCTTCTGCTGAACCTCCGCGCCATAGTCTTCGCGGTAGCTCTTCACATAGCTGATCCCGTCGATGATCACGTCCCACGCCTTCCACTCGCCATTCGTCTTGCGCAGGCTGTAGTTGACCGCAACCTTGGTGCCGTTCGAGCGCTTGATCTCGGTGCGCACGGTGGCGCGCTCATCGGTGGGCGCGACCTTGGTCGGCAACACCTTGAGGCGGTCGCCGGTGAAATCCACCATGGCATCGCCATAGGTGTAGAGCAGCGATTGATAGAACGCGTCGACGAAGCGCTTGCGCTGTTCGGGCGTGGCGGCGCGCCAGTGAGGGCCGAGCACCAGCTGTGCCGCGTATGGCGTGTCGAAGTGCGGCAGCAGCGTGTTGGCCACGAGCTCATACAGCCCGGTCGGGTCCTTGTGGAATTCCGCGCGGCGCGCATCGATTCCGGCCAGCAGGATCTGCGCCGAGCTTTCGATGAGCTGCGACGGGCCACTGGCATCGACCGCCTTGGACTCCGGCGTTGCCGCGGGCTTGAGGGGATCGACCGCCGCGTGTGCAGCGGCGCCGGCGGCTAACAACCCGGCGATGAACCCAGCCTGAACGATTCGCTTCATCGACAACATCATTTTTTCTCCTGCGCCGCCGGGGCATCGCTCTTTTGCTCGTCGGGTCCCTTGCTTGCCATATTGGCGAAGAACTTGTTGACCAGACTCTCGAGCACGATGGCCGACTGTGTGAATTCGATTTGACCGCCCTGCTTCAGGAAGGTTTCCGCGCCGCCCGGGCCGATGCCGATGTACTTGCCGCCCAACAAGCCGGCAGTCTGGATGCTCGCGTCGCTGTCGTCCGGGATCTCCTTGTACTGATCCTCGATGCGCAGCACCACCGCCGCCTTGTAGTCCTTGGGGTCGAACCGGATCGACTCCACTCGTCCTACGCGCACACCCGCCATCGTCACCGGCGAACCCGGCTTGAGATCGCCGATGTTGTCGAACTTGGCGGTGACTGTGTAGCCGCCATCGCTGCCCCCGAGCTTGAGCGACGTGCCCGGCAGCTGGGTGGTGAGGAATGCCAGTGCCGCGAATCCCAGCAGCACGAACAAGCCGGTTCCGATTTCGAGCGAGCGAGAGTTTTTCATGCGCTTATCCGTCAGGACTTTGTTAGGAATGCTGCGGTCAGCAGGTAGTTGAGCAACAGCACCATCACCGATGAGGTGACCACGGTGCGCGTGGTGGCGAGGCCGACGCCCTCGGGAGTCGGTTCGCACTGGTATCCCTCGTACACCGCGATCAGGCTGCAGGCCACGCCGAACACCAGGCTCTTGACGATGCCCTCGTTGACGTCGTGCAGGTCGACGGCGTTCTGCGTCTGCGACCAGAACGCGCCGACATCCACGCCCATCTGCTGCACGCCGATGAGCTGTGCGCCGAAGAGGCCCACGACACTGAAGGTGGCGGCCAGCAGCGGCATGGCGATGATGCCGCCCAGGAACCGCGGCGCGACCACGTAGCGCATAGGATCCACCGCCATCATCTGCATCGCTGTCAGCTGATCGGTGCTCTTCATGAGGCCGATCTCCGACGTCAGCGAAGTACCGGCCCGACCGGCAAACAACAACGCCGTCAGCACCGGGCCCAGCACTTTCAACATGCCGAGTGCGGCAAGGACGCCGAGCGAATCCTCGGAGCCGAACCTCTGCAGTGTGTCGAACCCGAGCAGGCCCAGCACCATGCCGACGAAGAGGCCCGAGAGCATGACGATGACCAGCGAGCGCGCACCGGCGTTGTAAATCTGCTTGACGATGAGACCGGGCTTGCCGAACGAGGGAATGACGCGCGCCAGTACCTGCCCCAGGAACAGCGTCATGGCGCCGATGCTGCGCAGCGCGGCGACGGGTGCCGAATCGCCGCTCACGATTCCACCGCTAACAATTGCTGAAAGTAATCCGGCGCCGGGTAATGGAATGGAACCGGGCCGTCGGCCAGCCCGCCCATGAATTGACGAACCTCGGGAAGCTGGCTGCGATGGAGCTCGTCCGGCGTGCCGGAGGCCACCACCTTGCCCGAGGAGAGCAGGAAGCTGTCATGGGCGATGGTCGAGAGTTCCTGCACGTCGTGCGACACGACGATGCTGGTGATGCCCAATGCTTCGTTCATCTGCTTGATGAGGCGGCAGATCACGCCCATGGAAATCGGATCGAGCCCGACGAAGGGCTCGTCGTAAATGAGGATGTCGGGGTCCATGACGATGGCCCGCGCCAACGCCACGCGTCGCTGCATACCGCCCGAGAGCTCGGCGGGCATGAGCCGCGCCGCGCCGCGCAATCCGACGGCGTGCAGTTTGGTCAACACGAGCTGGCGGATAAGCGATTCGGGAAGCCTGGTATGGGCACGGACCGGAAACGCCACGTTCTCGTATACGTCTTCATCGGTGAGCAAGGCGCCGTTCTGGAACAGCATTCCCATGCGCTGGCGCAACGCGAACAATTCCTTGCCCGACATCGTCGCGACTTCATTGCCGAACACCCGCACGCTGCCGCGCTCGGCGAATGCCTGTCCGGTGATGAGCCGCAGCAGCGTCGTCTTGCCGGTTCCCGAGGGTCCCATGAACGCGGTGATGCGGCCGCGCCTCGCGGTGAGACTCAGCCCGTCGAAAATGGCGCGCCCACCGATGGCGTAGCGCACATCCTGGACTTCAATAACGGCATCGCCGGCTTGCGCCGGCGATCGGTTCGTCGTCTGG
>DASYKM010000213.1:0-20738 GCA_035995425.1 Steroidobacteraceae bacterium | reverse complement strand
GGGATGCTTGAGCGCGCACTCCCATTCGAGCACCGCCCAGCCCTCGTAGTTGTTGGCCGCCATCTTCGAGAAGATGCCGTTGAAGTCGACCTGGCCGTCGCCGAGCGAACGGAAGCGGCCGGCGCGATTCACCCAGGGCGCATAGCCCGAGTACACGCCTTGCTTGCCCGTGGGACGGAACTCGGCATCCTTCACATGGAACATCTTGATGCGGTCTTTGTAGATGTCGATGTACGCCAGGTAGTCGAGCTGCTGGAGCACGAAGTGCGAAGGGTCGTAGAGGATGTGGCAGGCCTTGTGACCCTTCACGCGCTCGAGAAACATCTCGAAGGTTTCGCCGTCGAAGATGTCTTCCCCGGGATGCACTTCGAAGCAGCAGTTCTGCCCCTGCTCTTCGAAGATGTCGAGGATCGGCTTCCAGCGCTTGGCGAGCTCATCGAACGCGGCTTCGATCAATCCTGGCGGACGCTGCGGCCAGGGATATAGATAGGGCCAGGCCAGCGCACCGGGGAACGCCGCAACGTTCTTGAGCCCCAGGTTCTTGCTGGCTTTCGCCACGTATTCCATCTGCTGCACGGCCCACGCCTGGCGGGCCTTCGGATTGCCGTGCACTTCGGCGGGCGCGAAGTTGTCGAACTGCAGGTCGTAGGCGGGGTGCACCGCCACCAGCTGCCCCTGCAGGTGCGCCGACAACTCCGTGGGCTCGATGCCGTGCTTGGCCATCGTGCCCTTGAGCTCATCGCAATAGGTCTTGCTCTCCGCGGCCTTCTTGAGGTCCATGACGCGGCCGTCCCAGCTCGGCAGCTGCACGCCGATGAAGCCGCACTCCTTGGCCCACTTCGCCATGTCGTTGAGATTCTGCAGATGCGGGCCACCGCCCGCGAACTGCGCCAGGAATACCGCAGGTCCCTTGATGGTCTTCACGCGCGCCCCACTGTTCTAGTTAGACGGTGAGCTTGCTCATGTAGTCGGCGCTGATCTTCGCCGAGTCGAAGATCGGCCGGGTGTACGGCTCTTCCTGCTCGTAGAAGTAGTGCTTCACGCCGTTGGCGTGCGCGGTGCCGATGACCTTCTTCCAGTCGATGGTGCCTTCGCCCACGGCGACCGTGGTCGCCTTGTGCGGGTCGGCATCGAGCTTGCCGATGTCCTTGACGTGCAGCGCCACCACGCGGCCCTTCAGCCTGTTGAGGATGGCGACCGGATCCTGCGACGCGGCCACGGCCCAACCCACATCGAGCTCGCTCTTCACCAGGTCCGGATCGGTCTCCGCGAACAAAGTGTCGAAGCCCGTCTTGCCGTCGAACTTTTTGAACTCGACGTGGTGATTGTGATAACCGAACTGCATGCCGGCAGCCTTCACCTGCTTGCCGAACTTGTTGAACAGCGCGGCGTTCAGTTTCCAGTCGCCCGCGTCGAGCGCGTCCATCTTCTTGGCCCAGTCGAGCTTGGCTTTGGCCGCGTCCGACATGGGCGACGAGCAGATGATGTATTTGAGGCCGAGCGTCTTCGCGTCGGCGATGACCTGGTCGCCACTCGAGACGATGAGGTCGGCGCCCGCATGCGTGCTGACCGGCGTGAGGCCGATGGACTTCAGCAGCTTGCCGATATCCGCGGCAGACTTGCCGTAGTAGCCGGCGAATTCGATTTCGCGAAAACCGAGCGCATAGAGCTTGCGCAGCGTGCCTTCGAGATCTTTCTCGGCTTCGGCTTTCACCGTCCACATCTGGATGCCGAGGGGGATTTTGCTACCCGCCGCCATCGCTATGTTCGACATGAGTGAACCCGCGGCCACACCGGCTCCAGCGGACAGCAGAAATGAACGACGGTTGAACATCTTTTACCCCTCAAGTGTTCTGGACGCGCGAGTACAAGGCATCACACCGGGGCCCGTCAAGCCGCCCGAAGTCGACGACTCAGCCGGAATCTTTTTCCGCTATTTCGCCGGTACATTCGGCAAGACATTGGCGCAACTCCGAGAGTTTGGGCGGTTTGCTCAAAATCGCGACCACGCCCTCCGGTTTTTCGCCCGAAGCAACCAGGCGCTGGCCCCAGCCGGTGAGCATGATGATCGAGGTCGCCGGCGCGGCCGTCTTGATGGCTGCCGCCACCGCCCGCCCGTCGATGTGCGGCATTCCCAGGTCCGTTATGACCACCGGAAACGGCTTGCCGGCCTTCTGCGCGTCGAGAAACATCTCGATACCCACCCTGCCGCCGCTCGCCGTCTGTACCTGATGACCGTCGTGCACCAGCACCTCGCGCAGTGACGTGAGCAGCACGGAATCATCGTCGATCAGCAATATCTTGGTGTGGCGCGGGATTTTCTGGATGCGGATGCTGGCGGTCGATTGCGCCGCCGGCGAGGTTTGCGGAAACGTCATCCTGAACGTCGTTCCCTCGCCCGGCGCGCTGGTGATGCCGATATCCGCGCCATGGCGTTGGGCGATGCCATAGACCATGGCCAGCCCGAGGCCCGATCCGCGATCGCCCTTGGTGGTGAAAAACGGTTCGAGGCAACGGCGGCGGGTGGCCTCGTCCATGCCCACGCCCGTGTCGCTCACTTCGATGAACACTCGCCGCGCGACACCCTTGCCCGCCTCGAGCGCATGACCGGAGCGCAGTGTGAGCGTGCCGCCCTCGACCATGGCATCCGTGGCATTGAACACCAGGTTGATCAGAGCCTCGCGCAGCTCGCTTTCGATGGCCATCACGATCGGCGATTGCGCCTCGCTGTCCACTTTCGTCTCGATGACCGCGCCGCGTTGCTGCGCCATGTCGCTCCATCGCGCGCGCGTGAGCTCGAGCACCTGCCGGAAGGCGCGATTGACCTCCACCGGCGCCAGCTCCAGTTGCGTCGGGCGCTGCCGGTAGAACTCCCCCATGCGCGCCACCGTGTGGGCGACATCGTCGACCGCGCGCTGGATGATCTCGAGCTGTTTGCGAGCGCGATCGCTGAAGCCGGATTCGTGGGTCAGCAATGCATCGACGTACAGCGTGATCGGCGAGATCGCGTTGTTGATGTCATGCGCGATGCCGCTCGCCATCTGCCCGAGGGCGCGCAGGCGCTCCTGCTGCATGATCGCGTTCTGGCTGAGCTGCAGGTCGTCGTACGCCTTGCGCAGCGAGGCGTGCAGTTGCGCCTGGTTGGCCGCCAGAGAGACGTGATCGCAGAGCTGGTGCAGGAACTCGCACTCCGCGCTGCTGAAGGCATCGACCGTACGGCGCGCGACCACCAGCACGCCGAACACCCCGCTGCGTTGCTCGACCATGAGCGGCACGATGACCATCGACTTCAATCCACCGCGCGCGAGCCGTTGGGGAAACGGGAAACGCACCGCGGCGACGTCGGGCTCGTACACGAGCTTGCCGGCGACGCAGCGGCTCAGTCCGTTGTCGTCGATCTCGATGCGCGCCTGCTCGGCCATCGCCATCTCGCGCGCGAGTGGCGCGCTACCCGCGCCCACCCGGCTCACGGTGAGGACGCGCGCAGTGTGTTCGTAGCTGCACAACGCGGCGAAATCCGCGGGCATGTGCTGTTCGACACTGCGCACCACCACCTGGAAGATGCTTTCGAGATCGAGGCGCTCGGCGATGGCGTGCGTGATCCGTTGCAGCAGGCCGAGCCGTTCGAGCTGCATCACGGCCCGCTGTTCCGCGACCTGGCGAGTCAGCGCCTCGACCCGCAGGCCGGTATTGGCGGTCTCGAGCTCCGCGGTACGCATCGCGACGCGCGCTTCCAGCGCCTCGTTGCTGGCCTTCAACGCGCGCTCGACGCGCATGCGTTCGGCGGTGTCGAACGTGCCCATCTGCGTCAGGCTGAACAGGAGCACGAGCTCCCCCGCGACGCGCACGACGTGCGCGATCATCGCCGCCTTGTCGGCGGGCGCCTCCGAGAAAAGCATGATCAGCGGCACGAACAGCGTCACGGCCGCGAACATCGCGAATACCTGCGCGAGCCGGTCCACGTCGCGGATGCGCCAGTTCTCGACGATGACCGGGATCCACAGCAGCGGCGCGAACATCAACGTGGGCCTGGTGATGCCGAGAAACCCCGGCGGGCTGTAGCGCGGCACCAGGGCGAACAACGCCATGAACGCGGCGCCGAGGATCAGCAGCGCGACCGCGAACAACGGCGCGCTGGCATTGCGGCGGCTGAGCGGTGAAGCCACGAGCAGGCCGAGCGGAAGTAGATAGGCGGCTGGCGAGAAGGTGCCCGGGCGCACCAGCACGGACAAGGATTGCGCCTCGGAGAAGTCGAGCGCCGTGACGACGTGCATGAACTCCAGCACGGCCACGACCGCGAAACACATCGACTTCAGGCGCGCCAGCAGCTGGCCCGTGCGCCAGCCGAGATCCCACAACAGGAAAGCGAGCACCGCGCTCAGCAGGCACGCCGCGGTGTCGAGGATCGAGTGCAGCTGCGGGAAGTCGCGGCTGATGGAAATTATCACCGCCGCCACCGCCATCAGCAGCAGTACGACCACCGCGGACAGGTTGCGCCCGGGATTCGGCGTTTTCCCTCCTACCATTGCACGAGGATACTCCTTGACACGCATGGTCTAATGAAGCGCATGAACAGCCGTCTCGATCGTCCCGTCGATGCCGCGCGCGACCATGTGGTCGGCGCGGCCAAGGCCGAGATCACGCTCGTGGAATACGGCAGCTATGACTGCCCGCATTGCCGCGCCGCCAATGCGCGCATCACCGAGGTCCGCGACCAGCTCGGAGAGCGTGTTCGATACGTATTTCGCCATCGCCCGATTTCCGGTAGCGAGCTGGCGCGGCGTGCGGCCGAGCTCGTCGAACAGGCGGCGACACCCGACGAGTTCTGGAGCGCGCACGTCTCGCTGATGACGCGTTCGCGCACGCTGACTGACGAGGACCTGGCCGTGGTTGCCCAGGATCTGCGGCTGGGCGAGAACCGCGACGACGTCGCGGAGTCACTGGCGTCCGAAGCCCGCGCGCGCGTGGACGCGGACGTGGCCAGCTCGCACGCCAGCGGCGTGCGCTTCACGCCCACCTTTTTCATCAACAGCCGCCGTTACGACGGACCCTGGGACGAAGCCTCGTTCACCGACGCGATGCTGGGATCGCTGGGCCATCGCGTGCGCACGGCGGCGCTCGGCTTTGCGAGCTGGGCGCCATCAACCGGGCTGCTGCTGCTGTTCGCCACGTTGCTAGCCGTCGTGTTGACCAACACCGACGCCGGGCCGGCTTTTACGCGCTTCTGGGACACGGATTTCGGCCTCTCATTTGGTGAGGCGGATTTCCGCATGTCACTGGCCGGCTGGGTCAACGACGCGCTGCTCACGGTGTTTTTCCTGGTGGTCGGCCTGGAGATCAAACGCGAATTCACCGTCGGGCACCTCGCCTCCCGGCGCAGCGCCGCCCTGCCCATCGCCGCCGCGGTCGGCGGCATGGTCGTTCCCGCTCTTATATATGTGTCGCTGGTGCCCACCGGGCCCTGGGCCATGGGATGGGGCGTGCCCATGGCCACGGACACGGCATTCGCCGTGGCGCTGATCGCCATCATGGGCCCGCGGGTGCCGGTGGAGCTGCGCATCTTTCTCACCGCGGCTGCCATCGTCGATGACATCGGGGCCATCGTCGTGGTCGCCATCTTCTACTCGAATGCGCTCAATGTGGCCGCGTTGTTAGGCGCGCTCGCCTGCGTCGGATTCCTGGTCGTGCTCAACCGCTCGAGCGTTTATCGCGTCACGCCGTATGTCGTCACGGGCGTACTGCTCTGGGCCTGCGTGCATGCCGGCGGATTGCACGCCACGCTCGCCGGTGTGTTGTTGGCCGCGTTCATACCCACGCGCCGACCACCGGATTACCAGGCGCTGGCGTTGCAGGCCGAAGCGATTCTCGCGGCGGAAGCCAGTCACGGCGGCGAACAGTTCCGGGTCGGACCGTCCGAGCCCGCGCTGCGCGAGCTCGATGCGATTCACGATCGCCTCGAGTCGCCCGCCGATCATCTGCTGCGCAATGTCGCGCCGCGATCGAGTTACCTGGTGCTGCCCATCTTCGCGCTGGCAAATGCCGGGGTCGTGATCGCGGCCGATGTGCTGGGCGGTCACGGCAAGTTGATGGCCGCCATCGTGTGCGGCCTCACCGTCGGCAAGCCGGCAGGATTCATCCTGGCGTCATGGCTGGCCGTGAAGCTCGGCGTCGCGGAGAAACCGGCGGCGTACTCCTGGCGGCAATTGGGCGGAGCTGGTGCACTGGCGGGCATCGGATTCACCATGTCGCTGTTCATTGCCGGACAGGCGTTCCCTGATTTGAACGATTTTGCGACCGCGAAAATTGCGGTCTTTGCGGCGTCGGTACTTTCAGCCATCATCGGCGTGGCGGTGTTGTGGGGAGCGCCGTCGCAGGACATCGAAAAGGCGAATCCATGAACACCGTGCTGAATCCCACACCGCGCGCCGAATCGGCACGCCACATTTCGCGCGAAGCCCTGGTGCACGCGCTGTACGAAGCGGCCGAGCTCGAACACAACCTCATGTGCACCTACCTGTACGCGGCGTTCAGCCTGCGCATCGGTACCGAGGAAGGATTGAGCGCGGCGGAAGCCGATGCCACGGCACGCTGGCGCCGCGCGATTCTCAAGGTGGCGGTCGAGGAGATGGGCCATCTCACCGCCGTGTGGAACATCACCGCGGCGCTCGGCGGCAGCCCGCGTTTCGGCCGCTGGAATTTTCCGCTCGATCCCGGTGGCCTGCCAGCCAACGTGGTAGTGAGGCTGGCGCCGTTCAGCGAGGCGGTGCTGCAGCACTTCATCTATCTCGAGCGCCCCACCAGCTCCGGCGAGCCCGATGGCGAAGGATTCGAAGCGGAATTCAAGTTCACCCGGGGCGATTCGCGCCAGCGCATCACGCCCATGCCCATCGACTACGACACCGTGGGCTCGTTCTACGAATGCCTGTCGAGGGATCTCACCGCCTTCGTTGCGCGCGTGGGCGAGAAAGAAGCCTTCTGCGGCGATCGCAATCTGCAGATCTCGCGCAAGGAAATCGATTTCCAGGGTTGCGATCCCGTCATCTGCTCGATCACGGCGCTCAAGGCTTTTGACGCCATCATCAGCCAGGGCGAAGGCGCCTCGAAGGACAACGAGGATTCGCACTACTCGCGTTTCATTGCGATACGCGAGGAGCTCAAGTCGCTGCGCGCGGCGAATCCGGATTTTCAGCCGGCGTTTCCCGCGGCGGTGAATCCGGTGCTGCGCCGGCCGGTGCGCCCGGGGGCGCGCGTGTGGCTGGAGAACGAGGAAACCGCCGCCACCGTGGATCTCGCCAACAGCGCGTACATGCTGATGCTGCGGCTGATCTCGCACTCCTATCTACTTCCGCGACCGCATCCGGCGAAGGCGCTGTGCGTCGATCTGGGGCTCGGGCTCATGCGCGCCGTGACGCCGCTCGCGGAACGCGCGGCGCGCCTGCCGGCGGGACCAACGAATCCGAATTGCAACGGTGGCATGTCGTTCACCACGTTGCGCGATGCCGCGCCGCTGCCTCCCGGAATCAGCGCCGGAAAGTTTTTCCTCGAACGACTGCAGGAGATCACGGCGGGCGCGCAGGCGCTGGCCGCGAACGGCGATGCGCGCGTGGCGCAGGCGGTCAAGATTCTCACCGAGCTGCTGCGGCGCGCGGAACGGTACGCGAACGCCGAGAAAGATTCTCCGCCGGTTTCGGGCGCGGGTGTTCCTGCGGCCGCGCCCGCCGCCGCGCCGGTTGCCGCCGTTGCCACCCCCGCTGCTCCTGCCGCTGGCGCGGCGCAGATCGAGCCGGGGAACGTAGCGCCCACGCCGCGCACCGTCGATGGTGTCGACTACATCGAAGGGCGCGACCTCACGCTCATCTACGAAGGCAGGAAGTGTATTCATTCGCGCTTCTGCGTGACTCTGGGACCGAAAGTATTCATCGCCAATGTGAAGGGGCCATGGATAAATCCCGATGCCATGTCGACGGAAGCGCTGACCGAGATCGCGCATCTGTGCGTCTCCGGCGCCATTCGTTACCAGCGCAAGGACGGACAGCCCGACGAGAGTGCGCCGCCCGTAAATCTGATTTCCGTGCGCGAGGGCGGGCCATATGCCGTTCGCGCCGACATCCGCCTCGACGGCGCGCCGGCCGGCAACTTCCGCTACACGCTGTGCCGCTGCGGCGCTTCGAAGAACAAGCCGTTCTGCGACGGCTCGCACCACGAGGTGGACTTCATCGCGAGCGGCGAACCGCCGACCACCAAGGCCGACATGCTGCCGGTGCGTGACGGCCCGCTGGCCATCGATCCACTCACCAACGGACCGCTGCAGGTGCGTGGCAACGTGGAGATCATCAGCGGCACCGGCCGCGTGGTCGCGCGCGTGGAGTCGGCGCGGCTGTGTCGCTGTGGCGCCAGCAACACCAAGCCTTTCTGCGACGGCAGCCACGAGCGAGTCGGCTTCAAGTCGTAACGGGGACGGCCCTTGGGCCGTTCCTCGTCGGCTCACCCTAGAAGTGCCACACCGCCCCGACTTCCGCGGGGAAATCCCAGTGTCCGCGCACGAGGCTCCGGTTGTCCTCGGCGAGTCCTAACATGGCGAGGTTCGGATCGCCCGAGGGCCTACCGTTCTCGGCGTGAGTCGCCGCGGCCGTCAGCCGCACATCGAAATTGTTCATCGGCGAATACTGCACCCCGGTCTCGAGGCGCTGCGAGAACACCGTGCTCCCGCGCGATAGTTCCACGCGCGTCGTGGCAGGACCGCCGGGTTCGCTGACCATGGCGGATGTAGCCGGCAACCGCCTTTCGCCGATGGCAGCGCCGAAGAACGGTCGCCACGTTTCACCCGTGCCGAACATGTAACGCGCGCCAAGGTCGACCTCCTTGGTGTTCGTATCGCCAAATCGCGCATCGATGTTCTGAACTCCCTGGCTGTCGGAGAACAACATGCCGATTCGCTGAGTCGCGCCGCCGAGCTTTGAATAGGCGCCATGCGCGAACGCCGTGAGATGTGAATCGACGGCATAGTCGAACTCCGCGCCCGCGCTGTAGTTATGCGCGTACACGTCATCGAGGCCGAGGTGGTTGTAGGTGGTCGAGCCGTCGTCGCCCGGCGCATTGAATGAATCGCGGATCGGGCCGTGCATCCCGAAGTCGCCGCCGGCAAACAGTTCGAAACTCGCGCGGTCCGACAGGGGCAACGCGTGCGCCGCGGATGCGGCCGCGACGCAAGCCGCGGCAAACAAGGTGGAAGCAGAACGGGGATTCATGGCCAACTCCTCTTGATGAAGATGTTGGCTAGACTTGCGCGCGACGCCGCGAGTTACGTTAAGAATCGCGGCGCGCGTTAAGAATCTGTAAGGGAGTCGTCAGGCTTTCGGACGCTGCATGATCGCGATCATCGTGTTCGCGCGTCCCCAGACGGTCGATGGCAACACGATCTGCGACAGGTTCCAACCCTCCTCGCCCGCTTTGTTCAGGGCCAGCGACAGATCGTCGGAATCCCCCTGGAACAATCCCGTCTTGTAAGGCAGCAGCACAGTCTTGTATTCGATCTGATTCACGCGCTTCTCCGGCAAACCACGCGGAAAGATATCCGGCGGCGGGTGATCGTCGCACGCGTGCGACAGACGCGTACGAAAAAATGTAAAGCGCCGGTCACGCGTGTGACATCGACAGGCGAAATCATCGCTTCTCTTACTACCAGGGAGAAACCATGCGCTACGCAAGAATCGCCGCATCCGCGGCCTGCATCGGTCTCGCGCTCTTCAGCAACGCAGTGTCGGCCCACGATGACGGTCGCGATCACGCGGATCAGTCGATCCAGCTCGGGCCGCGTCCCTTCTATCTCATCCAGGGCATGGACCCGGGACCGCTGAAGTCGCGCCTGCTCAAATGTCAGAATGGCCCATTCCGCCGCACCAGCTTCTCGATTTCGCACCGCGGCGCGCCATTGCAGTTCCCCGAGCACACCAGGGAAGGCTATGAAGCCGCGGCGCGCATGGGCGCGGGCGTCGTCGAGTGCGATGTGACTTTCACGAAAGATGGGCAGCTCGTGTGCCGTCACGACGAATGCGACCTGCACACCACCACGAACATCGTCGATACCGATCTCAACGCGAGCTGCACGACGCCGTGGTCCGGCGCGGGGTCGAGCCCGCGATGCTGCACGAGCGACATCACGCTGGCGCAGTTTCGGACGCTCAAGGGCAAGATGGATGCCGCGAATCCCGCGGCCACCACTGCCGCGGGCTATCTCGGCGGCACCGCGAGCTGGCGCACGGATCTGTACACCGGGCGCGGCACGCTGCTCACGCTCAAAGAGCACATCGCGCTCAACAGGTCGCTGGGCGTCAGGCACACGCCCGAGCTCAAGGCCGGCAACCCGGCACGCGTCGCGCAGGTGTTCGGCAGCCAGGCTAACTACGCGCAGGCGATGATCAACGAATACAAGCGCGCCGGCGTCAAGCCGCGCGATGTCTTCGCGCAGTCGTTCAATCTTTCGGATGTCGCGTATTGGGTCACGCAAGAGCCCGCATTCGGAAAACAAGCCGTGTATCTCGATGACGTTGACCCGAGCGTCGGCATTCCACGCCTGACCCCGGCCGAGCTCACCGCCGTGCGCGCGCAGGGCGTGCGCATCTTCGCGCCGCCGATACCGGCGTTGCTGGCCGTGGATGCGGCCAACAACCGGCTGGTACCGTCGCAGTACGCCCGCGACATCAAGGCCGCGGGGCTCGGAATCATCACCTGGAGTTTCGAGCGCGCGGATCTGCGCCGCGGCGCGGCATTCGGGGGTTTCTACGCCGCGTACGATCCGGAAGGTCGCGTGGTGAAAAAGGACAGCGACATGTACCTCGCGCTGGACGCGCTCGCCCAGGACGTCGGCGTGATCGGCGTGTTCTCCGACTGGCCCGCGACGGTCAGCTACTACGCGAACTGCATGGGATTCGAATAGCTCGATTGAATCGCGGGCTGGCGCCACCCCCCCGGCGCCGGCCCGCGACGGGCGGGTCAATTCGCGGGTAAACTCCGCGCATGATGCCGGGCAAAGGATTGTTCATTGCCGTCTTGTTAGCCGGTGCCGCGCAGGCCGGACCGGTTGGCAATTTCACGGATGTCGCCGACGTGGGCGCGATCAGCCGCCCCACCGACGCCTCTTACGACCCGGATACCGGCAGCTACACCGTCGGCGCCAGCGGCGACAACATCTGGGCCGAGCGCGATGCCTTTGGTTTCGTGTGGAAGCAGTCGCGCGGCGACATTTCGCTCGCGGCGCGCATCGAGATCCAGGGCAAGAGCACGCAGGAACATCGCAAGGCAGGACTCATGCTGCGCCAATCGCTGGCGGCGGATTCCGCGTACGTCGACGTGGTGATTCACGGCAACGGATTGACGTCGCTGCAATTTCGCAGCGAAACCGGCGGGCCCACGCGCGAAGTTCAGTGTGCGCGGGAGGCTCCGAGCGCTGTCAGGCTCGAGAAACGCGGCGACTACGTCTTGCTGCGGCTCGCGAACGACGAAGGAAAATTCGAGCCGTCGGCGTGCTCGATCAAACTGACGCTCGTCGGCTTCTACTACGCGGGCCTCGTCGTTTGCGCACACGACAACACGGCATTCGAAGTCGTGAAATTCCGCCGCGTCTCGCTTGGACTGTTGCCACCGCGCAGCGATATCCGGATGTCGGCCATCGAGGTCATACCGATGGGCTCGCTGGATCGAAAGCTGGTCTATCAAACCACTGCGCGCCTGGACTCTCCCAGCTTCACGGCGGCGGGCAATGCCGTGTGTTTCCGCGAAGACGGCCGCATGTATTTCTTCAGCCTCACGGCGAACTCCGACCCGCATCTGGTGGGCGCGGAGAACGTGGAGGAATGCGAGCTTGCGCGCCCCGCCGCGGCTTCACCGTGGGATGTGTCGCATGAAATCAAGGGCGGACGCGCGCAGTTGTTTCGCCGCAGTAGCGGCGGCGGCAAGTCCAAGCCCCAGCAGCTGACCAAGGATCAGTATTCGAACTGGACGCCTCGTCTGTCGCCCGACGGACAGTTGATTGCCTTCATCTCCGGTACCGTGCCTCCCGAAGGCGGCAAGCCGGTCATCGGCGACTATCTACTGCGCGAGATTCCGATCGATGGTCCAGGCAAGAACGGGCAGCCGCGCGAGCTGGCGCGCTTCTTCGGTGGCCCGGGCGCGCTCGGGCCCGCCCCCTGGTCCGCGGACGGCAAGCAGCTGGTGTTCGTGAGCCGCGAGCCGGACTGATCCGCATGAAGCTCCTGATCACCGGCAGCTCGGGCCATCTGGGCGAGGCGCTGATGCGCACGCTGGCCAACGGACCGCATGAGGCAGTCGGCGTGGACATGGTGCCCTCACCGTTCACGAGCGTCGTGGGTTCGATCGTGGACCGCGCGGTCGTCGATCGGTGCATGAAGGGCGTCGACGCGGTGCTGCACACGGCGACGTTGCACAAACCGCACGTCGCCACTCACCCGCGCCAGGCGTTCGTCGACACCAATATCACCGGCACGCTCAACCTGCTCGAAGCTTCGATCGCCAACCAGGCGCGATCGTTTGTGTTCACCAGCACCACGAGCACGTTTGGCGATGCGCTCACTCCTCCGGCAAGAGCGCCGGCGGCGTGGATCACCGAAGACGTGGTACCCATTCCGAAAAATATCTATGGCGCGACCAAGGTCGCGGCCGAAGATCTATGCCAGCTGTTTCACCGCAATCAGAAGTTGCCCTGCCTCATCCTGCGCACTTCGCGATTTTTTCCCGAGGAAGATGACGTGGCGGAGAAGCGCGCGGCATTCGCGGACGCCAATCTCAAGGGCAACGAATTCCTGTATCGGCGCGTGGACGTCGCGGATGTGGTGAGCTCGCACCTTCTCGCGGTCGAAAAGGCTGCCACGATCGGCTTCGGAAAATTCATCGTCACCGCAACCACGCCGTTCGAGCGCGATGACCTCGAAGAGCTGGGGATGGACGCGCCGGCGGTCCTGCGACGCCGCGTTCCCGCTTACGAAGCCATCTATGCCGCGCTTGGCTGGAAGATGCTGCCGGCGCTCGACCGCGTGTACGTGAATCAGCGCGCGCGTGAAGTGCTGGGATGGATGCCGCAGTACGACTTTGCGCACCTTCTCCGCAGCGTCTCCGAGGGAAAAGATCCGCGCAGCGAGCTCGCGCAGGCGATCGGATCGAAGGGCTATCATCACCGCTGAGCACGGCCATCGAACGGCGCGCAGTGCCTATTTCGTCCGCGCCTCCAGCACCTTCGACAACACGTCCGGCTTTCCATCGACTCGCACCAGGTGTGGAAAGCGCGGGCCATCGTAATACTCGACTTTGAAGGTCTTGTAGAACTCCGCGTTCTCGACCAGCAGCTCAATGGGCTGGTGGCTCTGCTGGGCGGCGGCGATGGCGGCATCGAGCACATCGTCGGTGTATTTCTTGCCGTTGACGGCAATGAGTTTCATGCCGGGGCCAACGCCCGCTTTGGCGGCGGCGCGCGATTCAACGGTGTCGATGATCTCGTCATCCTTGTTGATGCGCAGGCCGATCGACCATTGACGATCCAAGTTCTCCCGGCGCTTCTGTTGGTACTCGGCATAGTCGTTCTTCACCGCCGAATACTCGAGCCTCCAGCCGCTGCGAACGAACATGCCTAACAACGCTTTGTTGTCGCGGCCGTTGAGGTGGCGGCCAATAAAAGCGCGCCAGTCGTTCGGCACCACCGCATTCAGGTTGGCGTAGATGTCCGCTTCGACATAGGGCTTGAGCGCCGGCGCACCGCTGTTGCCGGCGTAGAAGCGCTTCATGAAATCATCGAGGCTCACCCTGCCATCGCTCCTGGCGCGGATCTCCGCGTCCACGTCGTACCAGAGGAACACCGAGGCCTCATAGAAATCCGTGCTGCGACGCGCGGACTCCCAACCATCCGGCGCGGGGTACAGGATTTGCGCCGCTGTCGCGGTATCGACCAACGGGCGCCAGCTTGCACCGGGCTGGCCGTCGAAGTGCCCGGCAATATCGGCCAGCATTTCCAGATAGAACTTTCGCGTCACGAGACCAGCGCGCGTCGGCAGGACGTCGCCCCAGAACTCCGTGAGGCCTTCGTAAACCCACAGCAGCGTGCCGTCCATGGGTTTCTGGTAGTCGGGGCTCAGCAATCCCGCCGGCCGGCGATATTTGGCATTCCAGGTGTGCACGTATTCGTGGCCTAACAACATGGACACACCCATGCGCGCGTCATCGTCCTTGAGCGCGTTCTCTTTGAGGCGGTTGTCGCTCGACTCGTGGTGTTCCAGGCCAAAATGCGCCACGTGGTCGGAGAGCGACAGCAGCCAGGTGTAGTGGCGATACATGCGCGAGCCGAACAACGCGCCATTTTCCGCCACGAGGCGCGCGTAACCCTTGTCGAAGTCGGGCGGCGTCTGCAGTGCGGCGTCGCTGTCGGCCATGATCGACAGCGTGTGCTCGATGTCGGCACGCGGCTCCGATCCCGCGAGTCTGAACACCTTCGAATAGCGGCCGATCTGCGCCGGCGAATCGATGAGGCGCGCGATGGAAGCGCTCTCGAAGGAATGCGTGTCGCCCGCGGCTTTCGATTCGAGCGGGCTCATGAGCTTCCACCCCGCGGGCACGGTTACGGAAGATTCGATCATCACTTTCTCGGCGTCGATGCCCTTCGGGAACAGGAGGAATTCATTCCACGGAAGGATGGCCAGCTGATCGCTGCTGGTGGGCGCGGCGGAGAATCCATCGCCGTCGACCGCAAGCCCGGACTCCATCGACACGTCGAGTTGACTGGCGTCCGCCGGCACCGTGACACGCAGCGCGTACATGTCGAACGGGTCGCGTGACCACGCCAGCTCCTCGCCGTTCGCCTTGATGTGCAGCCCGATCATGCTCTCGAGCGGACCCGTGGGGCCGTGTTCGCCCGGCAGCCACTTCGGGTACACCAGCGTCAATCCACCCGGCTTCACCGGGATAGTTAGCTGCGTATGTACGCGCTTGGATTGAACATCGCGCGCGTCGAGCGCCACCTTGATGTCGGCCGCACGGGCGCCGGACACGACCATCAACGAAGCCAGCAACAGCAAACAGTCTTTCTTATTATTCATGTAATTTTCCTGCAGGGCGATGCCGGCATCGTGCAGGAGTGCCGGTCGCGCTTCAATGGCAGGAATCGGGTGGCCGCGGCCGGACTCGCTCAGGCAGAATTCCCGCCATGCGACACCTGCTCGACAACATCATGTGGAACTGCCTCTCGGGCCCTCACGCGAAGTTCGCGACCGGAGCCGGCGCCGTGCGGCGTTATGCGCCGGGGTTCTCCCCAATCCTGGGATGCGAAGACCCCGCGGATCCAGATTTCACCACGCTGCAGAAATTCTGTGAGTCCGGCGAGAGCTTCTACCTGCACATCTGGGCCGGACCCGCGCCCTCGGGTTGGCGAATCGAGAAGGAAACGCAGATGCTCAAGATGGTGTGGGATGCGCCGGCGCCGACGGAAGATGCCGCGCCCGATGCCCTACCGCTGCGGCCCGAACACTCCGCGCAAGCAGTAGAGCTCGCCAAACTCACGAATCCCGGGCCCTTTGGAATTCGGACCCCCGAGCTCGGCGAGTATTTCGGGTATTTTGATGGCGGCCGGCTCATTGCCATGGCCGGCGAGCGCATGTGCGCGGGCGACTTGCACGAGGTGAGCGGCATCTGTACGCATCCGGAATTCCAGGGACGCGGCCTTGCGAAGAAACTCACGCTCAAACTGGTTCACCGGCAGATGCAACGTGGCAAGACGCCGTTCCTGCATGTGATGAGTCAGAATGCTCCGGCGCTCGCGCTCTACGAGAAGATGGGCTTTCGCAAATACCTGGAGACTCTGGTGCGCGTGGTCACGCGTGTTATATAAGAGTGCATGCTGATCGTCCCACTCGGCAAGAAAGGCTCAGACGGCATTCCGCTGGTCACGCTGTTCGTCTGCGTCGCCTGCATCATCGTGCACGTGTTCATGAACACGCCGGCGGACCGGCTGGCCCTCGCCTTCCATCCCGATCGGCTCGATCCGCTCAAGATGTTCACCGCCGCATTCACGCACGCGGACGTCTGGCACTTGCTCGGCAATCTGTTCTTTTTCTACAGCTTCGCGCGAACCATCGAAGCGCGGATCAACCTCTCCGGCTATCTACTGGCGTTCGTCGTGTTCGTGCTCGTCACCAGCCTCGCCTACAGCGCCACGGCGCAGGAACCCCTGCCGACGCTGGGGTTGTCGGGGGTGGTCTGGGGATACATGGGCATCTTCCTGTTCAGATATCCCAAAGATCGCATCGAATGCTGGATACCCTTCCTCAATAAAGTTGAAGTGCCGGCGTCGCTGTTCATCCTCGCATTCCTCGCATTCGACATCGCGGCGTTCCGCAGCAACGAAGTGGTCGCGGTGAACTACGTCGCGCACTTCTCCGGATTCGCCGCCGGCGCGTTGTTTAAGCTGGCGCTGTGGAGCACGTTTACGACGGAAGCTCCCGCGCCCAGGAAGAAAGCCGCGTACCACTCGCGCCTCGCGCATTCCAAGGCAGCGCGACGCTGACGACCATGGGCGCGGCGGATCCATTCGACGGCGGATGCCTGTGCGGCGCCGTTCGCTATCGCGCCTGACACCGCCGGTTCGCGGAGTGATCTGCCACTGTCCCATGTGTCGCAAGCACTCCGGCGCACCCGCTCTCGCCTTCGTCCATTTCGCGGCGAAGGATTTCACCTGGGTACGTGGCTCGCTGAAGCGCTATCGATCGTCGGAGTTCGCCGAGCGCGGCTTTTGCGCCAACTGCGGCAGCACATTGTCGATGCACGAAGAAATTCTGGTGGATCGCGTGCAGATCGCCGTCGGGAGTCTCGACGATCCCGGCAGAGTGCACATCGACGACCATGTGTGGGTCAAAGATCGAATCCCCTGGTTTGACGTGGCCGACAATTTGCCGCGGTTTCAGAACAGCAGCTCGGCGGTGGAGACCAAGGCGGGAGACGATCGGTACCAACCTGGGTTGCCGCCCGCGCCGATGGCATAGACCGAATCTCGGTCAAGTCGCGTTTCTATTGCGAGTTCACATAAATGTGGTGAGGACGCGCCGCGGACTTCCTTGTTGCCGGCGTTGAGCTGTTATACGTCAGGTCGTATAACTACCTGCAATCGTTTGACGGTTGAGAGAGGGCTGTGCTGTAGTAAAAACAGGCACATGCAAGGAGCACCAGAATGTTATGCCGCGCGTTTGACGCAATTCATCACGTCGCTTATGCGGTCTAAATAAGAGTTAGGTTTCACTCAAGCTCACCGTGAACTCCGAAGCCTACGATCCGGATCCACCGCTCAGTGAGGAGCAAGCCCGTGTAGCGGCTTCTTTAAGCGCGGAGCTTGTCGCCCGGATCGACGCTGAACTAATGTCCCATGCTCGAGGGAAGAGTCGTAAGGTCGCGATGCTCGTCGGCGGCGCAATGATGAATCCCGATGTTCGCGTGGCGGGACTTCCGGACCTCTATTACGCCCAGCGGGTTCGTGCCCTCGTGACGGCGGGTCAGCTTGTTGCCGAAGGCAATCTCGACTTCATGTGTTTTAGCGAGGTTCGACTGCCGTGAGGCCGAATGTGAAACCTAACAAATCGCTCGAGCGGACGCGTGAGGGATAAAGTGCCAAGCTCATACGCCGGCGTGCGCGCCGCTCAGCTCAAACGTTAGACCTCAAGTGATTGCTGTGCCATACGGCCCTAAGATTGTTCTTCACTGCACGTCGGGAGTTCCGAAGGGGTTGCCGCAGCTAGTCGAAGACTTCATTGCTGCGGGAGTGAAGTATGTCGGGGTCGTCGGTAGAGAAGCTGAACTTACCGAGGACATCATCGACGAGTGCGTAGTGGGTGACGGTAGCGATGAGACGCGGTACATCTTAACCGCCAGTCACAAAGTCGAGTCGCTTGAGTATGCCCTGGAGTTCGCACGAAGCCTGACAGGTGAGTACGAAGGTGAGGTGCAACTTGTTGAGGTCTAACACCTCGTTGGAGCGGACGCGTGAAAGATAAAGTGCCAAGCTCAGACGCCAGCGCGCGCGCCGCTCAACTCAATCGTTAGGCGCGCATGATGTGTACACGCTGGGCGCTTCTCTTGCTTGCTGTCACGGCGACGTGCCTCGCTGCTTACAAGCCTTTCGATCTGTTGGAGATTTCTCACCTCGGAGGCAAGGGGCGAGTTCAGGATCAGGGGTACCATCCCAATGATCCACAGATCAATTCAATCCTCGCGATGGGTAAGGATGCCATACCGCTCTTGATCGAGTCGCTTGAGAGTGAGCGCCCTTACCGTGTGCCACCTCTAGACTACTGGCCGGAGATGGTGGAAGGCGATATTGCATTGGTTGTGCTTTCGGACCTATTTCTCGATCCGACTTGGGAACGAACCACGCTGCCAGAAATGTGTTGGAACAAGTTGTTGGGCCCGACTAGCGAAGACGTGCCGGCGTGGGACCTCCTCCATCATTTCGTAGAGACGCATGGCCGCATCGAGCTGGCTAACCTCTGGCGCCAGGTGTGGGCAATGGAAGGCCAGAATGTCGCGTGGGATTCGGGCGGGCAATTCTTTAAGGTCGAGGGGCGAGAGTTGACCTCGTGCGCGCCTAACAAATCGCTGGAGCGGACGCGTGAAGAATAAAGTGCCAAGCCCATTCGTCGGCGCGCGCGCCGCTCAGCTCAACCGTTAGAACGCACAAATCATCAAGACGAAGAGCGACTGGGTCTTCGCCCTTCGATCAAGCGGCGCATTTAAGTGAAGCAGCGCGTCCAAGTAGGCGGCGCCGACAGCATCAGGTCGCAAGCGCTGCTCGAGCGAGCCGTCGAGATCAATCGCAAGTCTGGTCCAGCCCTCAGCGCCTGGTCATCCAGGTCGCGGTCCAGCTGGCCGAATCGTGAAGTGTGGCGGTTAAGGTAAGCGACGTTGCGCCGCTGAGTCAGCGGAGGCATCCTTCGGCTCAGCTTCGATTGGCGCCCTTCGATCAGATGTCACGGAGGGGCGCGAAGCGCCAGATAGGTAGTGCCAAGGGACTTAAATAGCTTTGGAGAACTCAGTGCTGTGCGTTCTAACAAATCGCTGGAGCGGACGCGTGATAGATAAAGTGCCAAGCTCACACGTCGGCGCGCGCGCCGCTCAGCTCAACCGTTAGGTGGCTCTCGACGATTCCGCAATGCAAACACTTTACACATTCCAGGCTATCGCGGCTCAGACGTTAGCGGCATTGATCACCGTTTGGCCGTTGTCTTTGCTTGCTTTCGCTGTTGCCGCCGTCGCCTTCATCGCTGGCGCCGGCGCCAGCGTCACAAGCTCTCGGACACGCAGATGGCTCATGCTCGCGATCTATGTCTCTCCCGTAATCGCGATGCTCATTGGCGCGCTCCTCGCTTACGACTTGCCGCACGGCTCAACATACGAAGAGCCAAGCGCATGGAAGGGGCTGGCGCTTTGGCTGCCGGTTCTTGCCTCCGGCGCTTGCATCATCGTCCTCATAGTGCGCACTTCCGGTGCTCGAATGCGCTCAGTGGCGCTTGCGGTACCCGGCCTTTGGCTCACCTTGTGTACGACGATAGTTGCCGGGATGGCGATTGCGGGCGTTGGCGCATGAGCCACCTAACAAATCGCTCGAGCGGACGCTGAGGGATAAAGTGCCAAGTTCATACGCCGGCGCGCGCGCCGCTCAGCTCAACCGTTAGGCGACAGCCGTGCATGTAGCTACCGTCGCCGAGTTCCCCAGCTTCGACACAGGCAAGTTCGAAGGTGCGGAATTCTCAATGTCGAAGGGAGGCGCTGAACTTGTCGTCCATATCGCAGGTGAGGATGATGTGGTCGTCACCTTTGGGCGGCTTCGTTGGCATGAATTTACAGTGCTCTACAACTGCGCGCCGTGGCAGATCCAAGGCGCGTACTTTGCCTTGGCGGAAGTTGTCGAATCGGCCTCATTGGCAAGATTTCTGTCTGAGGACAAGGCAAGCTCAAAGGCGTACGCGACACTTCATCACTTTCGCGTCTTCCTTGACGAGCACGGTTGTCATGAGGCGTTTGCGGAGAGCGCAGGTATTGAGCGGCGCAGTCGTTTGCTCACGGGGCAGTCGCCTAACAAATCGCTGGAGCGGACGCGTGATAAATAAAGTGCCAAGCTCAGACCGCAGCGGTCGCGCCGCTCAGCTCAACCGTTAGGTGTCACGATGGTTTCGTCCGACATCGATCTCTCCGACCCGTACGACGCCGCTGCGATGTATGAGTGCTTCCTAATCTGTGAGAAATGCGGCGTCGAACCAAACGTCGAGCTCCCGGCCAGATACGATCTCGCTCACTACCGTCTTCTCGGGCAAGCAGCCAAGTCTTTAGGCTGGTTCGTGGCGCCGCGCGAAGGGGAGGACGCTTCGTTCCACGTACTTTGCGCAGCTTGCACAAAGCTGCATGGGCTCACACCAGATCCAGACCGACGCCTAGCGCCAACTGAAGTTTTGCTCACTATCGCGGCCCTGGCGAGCGGTTCTCCAGACGACATGACACCTAACAAATCGCTGGAGCGGACGCGTGGTAAATAAAGTGCCAAGCTCATTCGCCGGCGCGCGCGCCGCTCAGCTCAACCGTTAGGGCGCACACATCTTTATGGTCTTCCTCTCCCTCGATCGCTCCTCCGCTCTAGAAGCAATTGCGCTCGCCAAAGGCAGCGGCCATTCGATTTGGGCTGGTTCCGACGCAATTTCTGA
>DASYKM010000212.1:0-3105 GCA_035995425.1 Steroidobacteraceae bacterium | reverse complement strand
GGATCGAGCGCCGTGCCGGTACCCGTGAAACTCACGGCGGCGCCAGTGTCCTGGCGGCGCAGCGTGAATCCGCCGGCGGTACGCGCCAGCACGTAATCCCCGCTGGTAATCGCCGCGACATTGGTGCGCGTCGCAGTGATCACCGCGGTGCCGGTGTTGGTGGTGACGTCGGTGACGCCCACGCCGCCGACGCTGAAGAAGTCGCCGCCGAGCGCGCCGGTGAGATCCATGCCCTCGCGGTGCTGCGCATTCACCTGGCTGGAGATGGCGAGACTGATGCGGCCGAGCTCATTGCGCGCCGGCTCGAGCATCTCGCGGCGCCAGTCGAGCAGGCCGCCGAGCGTGCCGCCCGAAACGCCGCGCGAAATGTCCACCGTGCCGGTGCTGGTGAGCAGCGCGAACTGCGTGCGCTCGGGATCGAAAGGATCGGTGACCGTGGTGATTTCCGACGCCGTGGTGGCCAGCACCAGCGGCTGGCCGTTGCCGATGAAGACGTTGATCGAGTCGCCGTCGGCGACGGTGGTGACGGCGACCTTGCCCGAGACCTCGTCGATGAGCCGGTCGCGCTGATCGAGCAGGTCGTTCGGTGGCTGGCCGGTGTTCTGCGTGGCCACGGTGATTTCGCCGTTGAGCCGCGCGATGCCCTGCGCGAGCAGCGACACTTCGCGCGCTTCGCCGGCGAAACGCGTATCGATGTCGGTCGACATTTCGCGCAGGCGGTCGTCGTAGTCGGCAATACGCTGCGCCAGCGCGCGGCCTTCCGACAGCAATACCTGGCGTGCCGGGATCGAACCCGGGGTGCTCGACACTTCGCTGAGCGCGTTGGTGTAGGCCTGCAATGACGCCGAGATGCCGTTGGTCGTGTCGCCGAGCATGTTGTCGAGGCGTTCGGCCTGCGTCGCGAAAGCATCCAGGCGCGCGAGATTGCCGCTGCTGCTCCTGCTCTGCGCGGTGAGGAACTGGTCGTAGATGCGGCGAACTTCGCTCACGTTCACGCCGTTGCCGACCCAGTTCGAGCCGACCACCGAAGGCCGGCGCGTCTCGAACTGCACGTCCTGCCGGCTGTAACCCGGCGTGGACACGTTGGCGATGTTGTGCGCGGTCGTGTCCAGCGCGCGCTGCAAGGCGCGCAGACTGGATAGGCCGGTTCCCAACATGTCAGGCATGACTTTTCCTTATGACTCGTGCGGAGTTATCGGCTCCGCGTGATCTGTCTTGAGGAAAGCGGCAACCGGTTGCCGCCCGCCTAACTGTTCGGATACTTTCTGCGCCACCGCCACCAGCTTGTTTGCATAATGCGGATCGGTGGCGTAGCCGCCGCGCTGCAGCGCGCCGGCAAACGCGGCGACGTCATCGCCGGTGTCGAGTGCCGCCGCATAGCGCGGGTTATCGCGTAAGAGACTCACGTAATCGTCGACGCTGTCCTGCGCGGAACCGTAGACGCGGAAACGCGCGACTTCGTCTTTTGCCACTCCCGCTTCGAATTCGACCGTGCCGGAATCGACGGCCGCGCCCTGCCAGTCCGCGCCCGCCTTGATGCCGAACAGGTTGTGGCTCGCGTTCGCGCCGCCGGGCTGCGATGTGCCCCAACCGGTTTCGAGCGCCGCCTGGGCAATGATGGCGCGCGGGTCCACGCCGAGCTCGCGACCGGCGGCTTGCGCCTGCGGCAGCAGTTTCTCGATGAATTTCTGTTTGGCCTCCTCGCTCACGGGCGGGCTGACCGGCAAAGATTTTTCGAGGCCTGGCGTGACCAGCGCGCCCGCGCCTCCGGTTGCGCCGGTGACCGCACCATGACTCAGCTGCTTGATGAGCATGTCGGCGAGTCCGATGCCCTTGCCCTGCGACATCTCGACCGCGAGCTGGTCGTCCATCATGCCCTGGTACATGTCGCCCTGATCGCTGCCGAACATCGGATCACCGAAGCTCGCGGCACGCATGCTGTCGAGCATCATCTTGGTGAAGATGCTCTCGAACTGGCGCGCCACCTCGCGAAGGGCCGCCGGATCGTCGGCGCGCGCATCGCGGCGCAGCGCGGCGAGCTGGCGAAAATCGTTGGCATTGACCTTCGTTTGCGAGCGCACGCCCGCCTTCAGCGGGTCGTCGGCGATCTTGGTGCCAATATCGATCGACATCTTCGCAACCTAGATGACGATGAGCTCGGCGCGCAGCGCGCCGGATTCTTTGAGCGCTTCGAGAATCGCCACGAGGTCGCCGGGCGCGGCGCCCACCTGGTTGACCGCGCGCACGATGTCGTTGAGATCGACGCCGGCGTCGAACACGAACATGCGCGCCGCCGGCTGCGAAATCGAAATCGAGCTCTGCGGCACGACCACGGTCTGGCCCTGGCCGAATTCATTGGGCTGGCTCACCGCCGCGCGTTCGGTGATGGTCACCGTCAGCGAGCCGTGCGACACGGCCGCCGGCATGACCCGCACGCGCGAGCCGATCACCACGGTGCCGGTTCGCGAATTGACGATGACGCGCGCCGGCGCATCGCCCGGCTCGATCTCGATGGCCTCGAGCGTCGCCAGATAAGCGGTGCGCTGACTGGCGTCGGCGGGCGCCGCCACCTTGACGGAGACGCTGTCGACCGACTGCGCGGTACCTTCGCCTAACAGCTTGTTGATGCCCTCGGTGAGCCGCGCGGAAGTGGTGAAGTCCGGCACGTGAAGATTGAGCATGACGAACGGCTCGGCGGTGAAGCCATTCGGCACTTCGCGCTCGACCGTCGCCCCGTTGGGAATCCGTCCGGCGGAGGGCACGTTGACGGCGATACTCGATCCGTCCTTGCCCTGCACACCGAAACCGCCGACCACCAGGCTGCCCTGGGCAATTGCGTAAACCTCGCCGTCGGCGCCGCGAAGCGGGGTCATGATCAAACTACCGCCGCGCAGCGACCCGGCGTTGCCGATGGACGAGACGGTGATGTCGATCTCCTGCCCGGTCTTGGCGAACGGCGGCAGATCCGCGTGCACGGTGACCGCGGCCACGTTCTTGAGCTGCGGGTTGGTGTTGGCGGGAATGGTGACGCCGTAGCGCACCAGCATGTTCTTGATGCTCTGGATGGTGAATGGCGCCTGGCTGGTCTGATCGCCGGTGCCGGCG
>DASYKM010000211.1:0-2707 GCA_035995425.1 Steroidobacteraceae bacterium | reverse complement strand
AGGAAGCCGCCGGTCAGCAGCGCATCCTCGAGGTTGTAGACCTCCTCGAGCAGGTGCGGGGCGAACTGGCCCTTGCCGTCGAGGTGTTCGTGCGTGCGCGCGCGATACCACACGTTCCACTCGTCGAACGACAACCACAGCCGCTTGGGCGAGCGGTACAACCCCTGCACGAGATCCGCGACTGCGCTGATTTCCTGGATCTGCCGCTCCATGTCGAGGTTCTGCGCCAGGAAACGTTCGGTCTTTCCGCCCGACAGTTGCGGCTCGTTGCCGAAGTAGTTGTGCAGCGAAATGCCGTCCACCTGGTCGTAACACTCCTCGAGCACCTCGCGATCCCAATTGAGGTAGGTGGGCATGATCGTGTTGCTCGACCCGCACGCGATCAGGTTCACGTCCGGATCGATGATCCGCGCCTGCTGGGCGATGTCGCGGGCCTTGCGGCCGTATTCGCGCGCGGTGAGCCGGCCCATCTGCCAGGGTCCGTCCATTTCGTTGCCGAGGCACCAGTACTTCACCTTGTGAGGCTGCTCGTAACCGTGCGAGCGGCGCAGGTCGCTCCACTTCGTGCCCTTGGCGAAGTTGCAGTACTCGATGTAGGCGATGGCCATTTCGGAATTGCCGGTGCCGAGGTTGAAACCCAGCAGGGGCTCGGTGCCGACCGCCTTGGCCCAGTCCATGAAGTCGTTGGTGCCGAACTGGTTGGTCTCGAGCGAGTTCCAGGCGCGTTCGAGCACGGTCGGGCGATCCTTCTTGGGTCCGACGCCGTCGAGCCAGTTGTAGCCGGAGACGAAGTTGCCGCCGGGGTAGCGAATGATGGGCACGTGCAGGTCGGCGACTTCGCGGATCGCATCCTTGCGGAAGCCGCGCTCGTCGGACAGCGGGTTACCGGGGTCGTAGACGCCGGTATAGATGGAGCGGCCGAGATGCTCGAGAAACGCGCCGAACAGGCGGCGGTTGAAATCGGCGCGTGGCGCCACCAGGCCGAGCGTGGCGCGGGCGGTGCGGCCGCTCGTCTGCGAGTAGCTAGGCAGGCCGAATACCGAAGAGGCGGCGATGCCGGCGCCGGCCATTCCGACCTGGGAGAGAAAGCGGCGTCGGCTCGATTTGCTTTTCATTGGCTAACTCCGGAAGGGGAGACGAAACGCGCCAGTATAGTCAGCGCGCCATTGATGGCCAGAACATCCAGCCCTGCGATACACGCGTGCGTATCGATCGAAAACTCAATTCGCATCTCACGTCGCCAGCAACCGGTACTCGATGTCGTTGCGCCAGGTTTCGCCCGGACGCAGGATCGACGACGGAAACTTCGACTCGTTCGGCGCATTGGGATAACCCTGCGGCTCGAGAATCACGCCGCTGCCGAGTGCCGGATGAGTTCGTGACAGGAACTGACCGTTGTAGAACTGCAGCCCCGGGCCGCCGGACATCGTGAGCGTGAGGTCGCGCGAGGACAGCTCGCAGGCGCAGTCCGCGTCCGGCTCGAGCACCCAGCAGTGGTCATAGCCGCCGGCCAGCGCGAGTTGCGGATGCCTCTGGGAGGGCGGTCGTAACCGGCGGCTCACGCGAAAATCGAAGGTCGTGCCGTCCACGGCTGCGAGCTCGCCGGTGGGAATCAGTCCGGCGGCCACCGGTAGATAGTGCGCGGCCGGAATGCGCAGGCGCTGGTCGATGGCGGGCTGGTTGAAGTCGCCGGCGAGATTGAAGTACGGGTGGTAGGTCAGGTTCACGGGCGTTGCCGCATCGCTGCGCGCACTCAGAGCTATCGACAGCGCGTCTGGCTTCACGTTGAGCTCGACCGTTGCCTCGACAGCGCCGGGATACCCTTCCTCCCCGTCGGGCGAGCGGTAGCCCAGCACCACCCGGCGTCCCTGCTTTTCACTGATGTCGAGCACGCGCCACACGCGCTTGCCGAAACCCAGTGCGCCGCCGTGCAGGTGGTTGGCGCCTTCGTTGGCGGTGAGCGCATGCCTTCTGCCATCGAGATCGAAGCGCGCGTTGGCGATCCGGTTGCCGAAGCGGCCCACCAGCGAGCCGACATAGGCACGATCGCGCTCGTAGTCCTGCAGCCGATCGAAGTGCAGGATGAGGTCGCGCCGCACCCCGCGCACCGGAAAGGAGAGGCGCCGCAGGATGGCGCCGTACGTCAACACCTCCAGCTGCAGGCCTTCAGGATCGCCCAGCGCGATGGCCTCGACGCTGCGGCCGTCTTCCAGCATTCCGAACGAACGCATCATCGCGGTGGTCAGTACTTGCGGGTCGGCAGGATCTGCGCCGCGGTTTCCTTCGGGAACACCGACTCCTCGGTGATGATGCGCTTCGGAATCGACTTGCCCGCCACCACGTCTTTGACCGCGGCCATGAGCTGCGGTCCCAGCAACGGACTGCACTCCACCGTCACATTGAGTTTGCCGGCGATCATCGCCTCGAACGCGCCCTTGACGCCGTCGATCGAGATGATGGTGATGTCGATGCCAGGTTTCATGCCGGCCTCTTCGATGGCCTGGATGGCGCCGATGGCCATGTCGTCGTTGTGCGCGAACAGCACGTTGATCTTCTTGCCTTCGGCTTTGAGGAAAGCCTCCATCACCTCCTTGCCCTTGGCACGCGTGAAGTCGCCGGTCTGCGAGCGGATGACCTTGTAGCGCGAATCCGCGGCAATGATTTCCGCGAAGCCCTTCTTGCGATCGTTGGCGGGCGCGGAGCCCAC
>DASYKM010000210.1:0-22495 GCA_035995425.1 Steroidobacteraceae bacterium | reverse complement strand
CGACCAGTACACAGACTTTGATGCAGGGTGATGGCGGGCGTTCAATCATGATGTCCGGCCCACGCGGAGCGCGTTGAATTATGGGGGCTCGTCCCCTATTCTTCAAACCGCTCACCGGGGAGATTAAGACAATGAAAATATTCACGAATCATCGCTACGCACTGGTCACGGGAATCGTCCTGGCCGTGGTGCTGTCCGTCGTTCTCGAACACAGCCTGCTGCCGCCGGATTCCGTCTGGAACCAGCAGTCACTGGCGCGCTGGGTGCACATCGTGTCCGGCGTGTTCTGGATCGGCCTGCTCTACTACTTCAACGCCGTACAGACCCCGGCCATGGCCGATGCCGCCGCCGACAAGGGCGGACCCGGTGGCGCCGGCATCAACAAGTACGTCGCACCGCGCGCGCTGTTCTGGTTCCGCTGGTCCGCCGCCGCCACCTGGCTGGCTGGCGCGTGGCTCCTGGGCGATCGTTTCGTTCCGGCCTTCACCTTCGGTCTCGCCAAAGGCGCTTCCGACTACCCGACGATCGTCATCGGCATCGGCGCCTGGCTCGGCACCATCATGCTGCTGAACGTCTGGGGCATCATCTGGCCCAACCAGAAGAAGATCCTCGGCATCGTTCCCGCCACGGACGAAGAGAAGGCCAAGGCTCGCAAGGCGGCGCTATACGCCTCGCGCACCAACTTCATCCTCTCGATCCCGATGCTGTTGTGCATGGCCGCCACCTCGCACGGCCTGCCAATCTGATCGGCAAAGTCAGCGGCGATTTGATCGCGCGGCAGGTCGCTGCCGCGCTGGATGAAGACTTGGGTGCCGGCGATGTCACCGCCGCACTGGTTCCCGCCTCGCAGCAGGTTCGCGCGCACATCATTGCGCGCGAACCTGCGATCCTCTGCGGCGCCGACTGGGTCGACGCCACCTTCAAACAACTCGATGCGACGATTCGACTGGAATGGCTCGCGGTCGATGGCGACCGCCTGCTCGCGGACCTTGCCGTCGTGACGCTCTCGGGCCCGGCGCGCCCGATCCTCACCGGTGAGCGCACGGCGCTCAATTTTTTGCAGACCTTGTCAGGCACGGCCACCGCGGCCAGCCGCTATGTGCAGGCGATCGCCGGTACGGGTTGCCGCATACTCGACACGCGCAAGACCCTGCCGGGGCTGCGCCTCGCGCAGAAATATGCCGCACGCTGCGGTGGCGCGCAGAACCACCGCATGGGGCTGCACGACATGGTGCTCATCAAGGAAAACCACATCATCGCCGCCGGTTCGATCGGCGCCGCCATCGCCGCCGCGCGGCGCGCTTCTCCGGGCGTGCCGGTCGAAGTCGAAGTAGAGTCGCTCGACGAATTCACCCAGGCGCTCGACGCCGCTCCCGACATCATCATGCTCGACGAACTGTCACTTGCCGACATGCGTACCGCCGTCGAACGCAATCGCGGGCGCGGATCCAGGGTAAAGCTCGAAGCATCCGGCAGCGTGACGCTCGCCACGGTGCGCGACATCGCGCTCACCGGCGTCGACTACATCTCCATTGGCGGCATCACCAAGCACGTGCAGGCCGTCGATCTGTCGATGCGTTTCGAGTTCGCGGCGTGACGGCGCGCGCTTTCCTCACCTTGGCAGCCGCCGGCCTGCTTGCTGCCTGCTCGCGCAGCGATGAGGGCACGCTCCCCGGCACCCTGGAACGCGATCGTGTGGAGCTGGTCGCCGACGCCAACGAAACCATCGTGTCCCTGCCGCTCGCCGAAGGCGCCGCGGTCAAGGCGGGCGATGTGGTCGTCGTGCAGGATCGTGCGCTCTCCAGCGCCGAGCTCGACGCCGCCCGCGCGCAGGTCGCGGAGGCCGAGGCGCGGGTCGAGGAACTGAAGAACGGTCCACGCAACACCACCATTCGCGCCGCCGCCGCACGCCGCGATGCCGCCCGTGCGCAGCGTGACGATGCGGTGCGCGAGCGTGATCGGCTGCTCGGACTGGTCGCGCGCAGCCTCGTGAGCAAGTCGGAGGCCGACCGCCAGGTTGCCGCGGCAGATGCCGCCGAAGCCACGCTGCACGGCGCCGAAGCCGATCTGCGCGAACTGCAGGAAGGCACGCGCAGCGAACAGGTGGCCCAGGCACGCCAGGCCGCGGACAGCGCGAAAGCAAACCTTGCGGGGCTGGAAACTTCTTCGGCAAGGCTTCAGATACGTTCGCCCATCGCCGGCACCATCGACTCACTGCCCTTTCATCTCGGCGAGAAGCCGGCGCGCGGCGCCACCGTGGCGGTATTGCTCGCGTCCACCGCGCCATACGCACGCGTGCACGTGCCCGAACCCATCCGCGCCAAGGTGAAGATCGGCACGGCGGCGAGCCTGCGCGTCGACGGCATCGAGCGCACGTTCAAGGGCCAAGTGCGCTTCATCGCCAGCGAAGCGGAATTCACGCCTTACTACTCGCTGACGGCGGCGGATCGCTCGCGCCTGTCCTTTCTCGCCGAAATCGTGTTCGACGACACCGGCAACGCCTCGCTGCCTTCGGGCGTGCCCGTGGACGTGACGCTGGAGCTGGCGGCTCCGTGAACGGCACCGCCGGAACGGCAATTTCCGCGCGGCAACTCACGCGAAAATTCGGCGACAAGGTCGCGGTGGATCACATCGACCTCGACATTCCTTCGGGGCGCATCTACGGATTTCTGGGCCCCAACGGCTCCGGCAAATCGACCACGCTGCGCATGCTCTGCGGCATGCTGCTGCCGAGCGATGGGCACGCCGAGGTGTTCGGCCTTTCGGTGGTCAAGGACGCCGAAGCGATCCGCCGGCGCCTGGGGTACATGCCGCAGAAGTTTTCGCTCTGGGAAGACCTGACGACCGACGAGAACCTGCGCTTCATCGCCGATCTCTACGGCCTCGAGGGCGACGTCGATGCGCGCATCGCCCAGCAGCGCGTCACCTACAACCTCGAGTCCCTGCGCAAGCAGCGCGCCGGCACCATGAGCGGCGGACAGAAGCAGCGCCTGGCGCTCGCGGCCGCCACGCTGCATTCGCCCGAGCTGCTGTTGCTCGATGAACCCACGAGCGCCGTCGACCCGCAGAGTCGCCGCGACTTCTGGGAGCGGTTGTTCCAGCTCGCCGAAGGTGGCGCCACCATCCTGGTGTCCACGCACTACATGGACGAAGCCGAACGCTGTCACGGCCTCGCCATCATCGCCGAAGGCAAAGTCGTCGCCGAAGGCACGCCGCGCGCGCTCATGGCCGGCGTCGAAGCCAACATCTTTGAAATCGAAGGCGCCGACGGCAGCGAGGCGCCACGCCTGATCCGCGAACTGCCGTGGGTGCACGGCGTCACGCAGCTCGGCATCCGGCTGCGCGTGCTGGCCGACCGCAGCGTGGGCGACGCGGAGTCGCAGCTGCGCGCATTGTTGAAGCAACACGGCATCGAAGCGCAGATCGAGCGCACCGATGCCAGCCTCGAAGACGTCTTCGTCGTCGCGACCAAGGCTGACAAACGTGGCAGCTAACAAAGCACGCGCGTCGCTGCGACGACTCCTGGCGGTCGCCGGCAAGGAAGTCCGGCAGCTGGCACGCGACCGCGTCACCTTCGGCATGATCGTCGGCGTGCCGCTCATGCAGATCACGCTGTTCGGCTACGCCATCAACTACGACGTACGCAATCTCGCCACCGTCGTGCAGGACGACGCGAACACGTCCATGTCGCGCGAGTTCATCGCGCAGCTCAAGGCCACGCAAGTGGTGCACGTCACCTACACCACCAACTCCTCCGCTGAGCTGGCCAGGCTCATGCGCGAAGGACGCGCCAGCCTGGCGGTGGTGATCCCGCGCGACTTCGAGCGCCGCCTGCAAGCCGATACGCGCCCCGTGGTGCAGATCCTGGTCGATGGCTCGCAGCCGAGCCTTGCCGGTGTCGCCGGTGGCATCGCCGCGATGCCGGTGCTCACGCGCCACGGCGAGGGCCCCTACTCGGGCGGCAAACGAATGACGCCGCGGCGCATCGAGATCCGCACGATGTACAACCCGGAGAAACGCACCGCCGTGCAGATCGTGCCGGCGCTCATTGGCGTGATCCTGACGATGACGATGGTGCTGTTCACTTCCGGCGCCATCGTCCGCGAGCGCGAACGCGGCAACATCGAATTGTTGATAGCAACGCCGCTCAGCAGCCTCGAGCTCATGGTAGGCAAACTGCTGCCCTATGTGGCCATCGGCCTCATCCAGACCACCATCATCCTGATCGTCGGTGCCTGGCTGTTCAGTGTCCCGGTCGTTGGCAACCTCGCCGATCTGTACGCGGCGGCATTGATGTTCATCGCCGCTACCCTGGGCCTGGGACTCTTCGTTTCCACGCTGGCGCAAACACAGTTCCAGGCCTTTCAGCTTGCATTCCTGACGCTGCTGCCCTCGATCCTGTTATCTGGATTTCTGTTCCCGTTCGAAGGCATGCCGCTCGTCGCGCAGTGGATCGCGCAAGTGCTGCCGCTCACGCACTTCAATGTGATCATTCGCGGCATTGTTCTGCGCGGCGCCGACCTGCCCGAAGTGTGGCCACAGCTCGCCAAGCTCGCGGTGTTTCTCACCGTGATGCTCGTGATCGCCGTGGCGCGCTTCAAGAAGCGCCTCGACTAAGGAGAATTCGATGTTGGTGCGCAGCTGCCTCGCCGCGATCTCGATGGCCGTACTCGCAGCTCCTGCGGCAACGGCAGCACCGGCTCCAGCGGAAATCAACTGGCCGGCCAAAGGAAAGAACTCCGCCATCGTCCTCACCTACGACGATGCGTTGCGCTCCCAGCTCGACATCGCCGTGCCGCAGCTTGCCGCCGCCAATTTTCCCGGCACGTTCTTCCTCGATGGCGACATCACACCCGCGGACATGCTGCGCTGGCGCAAGGTGCAAAGCAGCGGCCACGAGCTCGGCAATCACTCGCTGTTTCATCCCTGCCCGCGCGCCATGCTGCCGGAGCGCAAGAATTACTTCACCGACGACTACGACGTCGATCGCATGCTCGGCGAAATCGCCGTCATGAACAACGTGCTGTTTGGCATCGACGGTGCCGGCGCGCGCACCTATTCCGTGCCGTGCAGCCAGATGCGCGTTGGCAACACGGACTACACCCAGGCGCTGCGTCGCTCCGGGCTGGTCAAATACGCGCGCACGGGCGGCGATCAGTGGACGGGCGTGGTCACCGATTTCGCCAGGCTCGACGTCTTTCAGGTTCCGAGCTGGGGTCCAATCGACGGCCCGAGCGGTGCGCAGCTCATCGAATTCGTCGAGCGCGTGCGCGCCGCGAACGGCCTGGGAGTTCTGCAGTTCCACGGCGTGGGCGGCGACTACCTCGCGGTGAGCGCGCAAGCCCACCAGGAACTCGTCACCTACCTGCGCAATCATCCCGACGTCTGGGTGGGCACGTTCCAGGAAGTCATGGATTACGTGAGCGCACACACTCGCTAGACTTGGTGTTCACAACGAGGCCGCCATGGACGAGAAGACTCAGGCAGAACGCGCACAACGCTTCCGGGCGCTGCATGACGGCGGCACATTCGTCATCGCCAACTGCTGGGATGGCGGTTCCGCGCGCATTCTTGCCGCGATGGGATTTCCCGCACTGGCCACCTCGAGCGGTGCGGCCGCCGGCATGCTCGGGCGGCTCGACCACGGCATCTCCATCGATGAATCGCTGGCGAACGCCAGGATGATTTGCGACAACACGAAATTGCCGGTGTCCGGCGATCTCGAGAAGGGTTTCGGTGACGCGCCGGCCGCCGCCGCCAAGGCGATCAATCTGGCGGCGCGCGCCGGCCTAGTGGGCGGGTCGATCGAAGACGCCACCGGTCGCAAGGAAGCCCCCATATTCGACCTCGGCTTCGCCACCGAGCGGGTCGCCGCCGCGGTTGAGGCAGTACGCGCGCTGCCGTTTCCATTCACGCTCACCGCGCGCGCCGAGAACTATCTACACGGCAAACCGGACATCGACGACACCGTCAAACGCCTGCAGGCCTACGAAGCCGCCGGCGCCGACGTATTGTTCGCGCCCGGATTGCCCGACCTCGCCGCCATCCGGCTGGTGTGCTCGTCGGTGGGCAAACCGGTGAACTTCATGGTCGGGATCCGTGGCAAATCTTTCTCGCTGGCTGAGCTCGCCGCGGCCGGTGTGCGCCGTGTCAGTTTTGCCACGTCTTTGTATCGCGCCGCCATGAGCGGATTGGTGACGGCCGCACGCGAGATCCGCGAGTCGGGCACTTTCGGCTACCTGGACAGCACGATGTCGAGCGCCGATTTCGCCAAATTCGTTCAGGGAAACGAATGAAACTCGTCGACTGTGAGCCGCGGCGACACGCGGCGCCCATTCTCGAAATCTTCAACGAAGCGATCGCGAACTCCACTGCGCTGTACGACTACCAGCTGCGCACACCCGACTCCATGGTGAGCTGGTTCGCCGGCAAAGCGCAGAAGCGCTACCCCGTCATCGGCCTCGAGAATGCCGCCGGCGATCTGCTCGGGTTTGCCACGTTTGGGATGTTCCGCGAGCGTCCGGCGTACAAGTACACCGTCGAGCACTCCATATATATAGACACGCGTTACCGTGGCCAGGGCCACGGCCGCACGTTGCTCGAGGCCATCGTCGCGGCGGCGGTGAAGCAGGATTACCACGTCATGGTCGGCGGCATCGATGCCTCGAATGCGGTGAGCATCAAGCTGCACCAAAGCCTTGGGTTCACTCACTGCGGCACCGTCGCCCAGGCCGGCTTCAAGTTCGGTCGCTGGCTGGACCTGGCGTTCTATCAAAAAATACTGGCAACCCCCGCGGCACCGGTCGACGGCTGATACCGCCGCCGACCGTCGCCGCAATTTCGTCAGAGCTTGCGTAGATAGGCCACGAGCGCGGGGCGTTCTTCCGGCAGAGGCTGGCGATCGAAATGCACTCCGTCGGTGGTCGCGAATGGCGGCACGACGCCCGGCGGCGCGTTGAACTGCGCGTGCTTGAAGAAGGCGATGTACTGATCGACCACCGCCTCCAGCGTATCGACGCTGTTGTTGTGGAAGTACGGTGCCGTCCTGGCGATGCCGCGCAGACTGGGCACATCAAACTTGTTCCAGTCATCGGTGCCTGCCGGGCCTCCGACAAAGCCCGACAACAGGGCGCGACCAGGATCGGAGCTGGTGCGCCTGATCACCGTCCCGTTGGCCTGGGTGAACTCGTAGGTGCGCGCGTTGCGCGCGAGGCGCGGTGGGCAAGGTACAAAGGTGAAGCGCGCGGGCACAACGGTGTCCACCGGGCGCGGACAATTCACTTGAATGTCGTGAAATCGCGCCAGCAGCGGCGCCTGGATGGTCGACTGGCCTGGCCCACCATGACACTGGGCACAGGCGCGCGTGAACACCACCTTGCCTTGGGCTTCGAGTGGGCTGAGCGGCGGATCGATGTCGGGCAACGGGCTCACGCCATTTCGAACCGCGTCAGCCAGCACGCGCACGCGTGGTGAAGAAAACAAGACATTCTGGAACGCCGCGAGGTCGTCGAGCATCCGCTGGGTCGGCGCGTTCACGATCTGCGCGTGCGCCTCGAGCGCACCGAGCGCCTGCTCCTGCAGAGTCGCCTTGCGTCCATCGAGTTGGTATCCGCCAGTGGTATTGGGGCCGCGCGGCCAGGGAATGGCGCCATCGGGCCCGGTCAGTTTCACGTCGAAAACACTGGGCACTGCTCGCCACACATCGACGCTGGTCTCGGTCGACACCGCATTGGTCGAAGGATCGATCAAGCGGACGTTGGCCGGCAGCGGCAGCGTGACCCTGACCAGTCCGTTTTCGCGCAGGTTGCTGAAGTCGTTGGCCAACGCGCCGTTGGTGCGGAAATCGTCGGCGTCGATAGGCAGGAAAAGCGGATCGACCGCGCGTGGATTCCAGGTGCGCCACCACCTCAAGAACTGAAAGCGCGCCTCGGCATCGGCGGGCGAAAGCTGAAGATGATCGCTTGGCATGTGGCAGTCGGCACAGGACCGGCCGTTGCCCTGCAGGCCGTGGAGCCGGCGATCGACGAAGGCGATGAGGCCTCGCGCCACCGAGGCACAATTCTCGGCGCCGCATCGATCGGTGGAGTTGGCAGGTCGCACTTTCGCCACCGCCTCATCCAGCGGCTCCGCGCCGGGCGCCACACCCGCCGCGAGAAGAGACGCGATCGCAAGAACGCCAAGGCAAACATTTCTGGCTGACTTCATGGCTACTCCCCAATGCTCGAATAAAAACGGTCGTCATTCATCAAGACGCAGTGGCACCGCCATTTGTGCCATTGCTCGCCAAAAGAGCTTTCTTCCGTCGATTCGCGTCCTGTCGTATGGTGGAGCGCGTACGCGGAGGCTCGGGATGCGGAAACTTTCTGCCCAGGACTGGCGCCAGCTCTTTGGGCTGCTCGACACGGCGCTCGACCTGCCGCCACCGGCGCGTGAAGCATGGCTATCCACACTGACGGACCAACCGGCTCATCTGGCTACCGCATTGCGCGAACTGTTGGCGCGGCAGACCAGTCAGGAGACGAATGACTTCCTGCGGCAAGTGCCGCAGTTCACGTTCGCGGCGGTCGAGCAGGTCGCGCTCGGCGCGAGCGAGACTGCGGCCGCCGGCAGCACGGTCGGCGCCTATCGGCTGATCCGCGAGCTCGGTCGCGGCGGAATGAGCGCAGTGTGGGTGGCCGAGCGCACCGACGGCCTGCTCAAGCGTCACGTCGCGCTCAAACTACCGCACCTCAGCTGGAGATTGCCCGATCTTGCCGGGCGCATGGCGCGCGAACGCGACATCCTGGCCTCGCTCGAGCATCCCAATATCGCGCGCCTCTACGATGCCGGAGTGGGCGTTGATGGACGGCCGTATCTGGCGCTGGAGCTCATCGACGGCAAACCGATCGATGAATATTGCCGCGAACAGCGGGCTGACATCCCTACGCGCGTCGCCATCGCGTTGCAGACGGCGCACGCGGTTGCCTACGCGCATTCCAGGTTCGTCGTGCATCGCGACCTGAAGCCTTCCAACATCCTGGTCGACGCCGCCGGACAGGTTCACCTGCTCGACTTCGGCATCGGCAAACTACTCGAGCAGGATCCGGCATCCGCCGCACAGGTGACGCAGTTCGGCAATCCGGCGTTCACGCCCGACTACGCATCGCCCGAGCAGCTTCGTGGCGAGACGGTCACGGCGCTCACCGATGTCTATTCCTTTGGAGTCGTGCTCTATGAGTTGCTGAGCGGTGCGCGTCCGTTTCCGCCGCGCACCGCGCCGGCGTCCATCGAAAATGTGCTGACGCGGGGCGACCCGCGGCCGCCCAGCAAGAACGCCCGGAATCGCGTCATCGCACGAGCGCTGCAGGGAGACCTCGACACCATCATCCTGAAAGCGATGAAAGAATCGCCTCTCGAGCGCTACGCGAGCATGTCAGCGGTCGTTGCCGATCTGGAACGGCATCTGCGCAGCGAACCCCTGATCGCCCGCGGTGACTCGGCCTGGTATCGGCTGCGGAAGTTCGCGGCGCGCAATCGTTTCGTGCTGCGCGCGGTGACGGCGGCGATCGCGGTGACCGTCGCCATCAGCGCCGGTCTCGCCATCGAGCGCGCGCGGCAGCAAAGCGCCGAAACCGCGCGTGCGGTCGATGACTTCTCCGACAACCTGGCGCAGCTTGCCGTGCCGCGCACACCACCCACCAAAGACGTCGTGGCCTACCGCGAGTACTTGCAGGCGCGCGGACTCATGATCGTGCCCACCGTGGAAAACCTGCGCGAAGTCATACGCCTGACGACCGACGCCACGGCGCGGGACCCCACATTCGCCAGGGCGTACGCGGTCCTCGCCGGCGGGTATCTCATGCATCTGGACAGTGGCTACTCGCGTCCGGACGCGCTCACGATGGCCGAACCCGCGGTGCGCCAGGCGCTGGCGCTCGATCCGCGCATTCCGGGTGCACACGCCAGTCTGGGCGTCATCGCGGCCCATCGCGGTGACTGGCTCGCCGCCGAAGCGCATTTCAAGACGGCATTCGAGCTCGACGATGGATCGGGCCGCATTCACGCCCGCTACGCCGAAGCGGTGCTGAACTCCACCGGCCGCCTGCGCGAGGCACTGCGGATCTTTCAGGTGGAATTGCGCAAGACTCCCACGCATTGCCGCGGTGCCATGCAGGTGGCGGTAGCCTTTGGTACGCAACCCGGCCACGACAGCGCTGCGCTTCATTACGTGGACGTCGCGATGAGTCACGGCTGGCCGGGAAATTCGCGAGACGTGGCGAAACTCAACGGCGAGATTGCGCGGCGCGCAGGGCGTCATGCAGAGTCCGCGGAATATCAGGCCATGACGATACCGGCCGCTGCGCGGCAGGCGGGCGGAGTCGAAGTTGTGAGGCTGCTGAACGACGCACTCGCCGACCCTTCCAAGCGACTTGCCGCCCTCGCCTCGCTGGACGCGTTGAACGCCAAAGGCGCGAGCGCCGGAATGGACACGTTTGAAATGCTGATGCTTTCCATGAGCTGGTACACGGCGCTGGGAGAGGTTGACACCGCCTATCTGGTCAGCGAGCGCTGGCTGGCGGAGGTGCAGCGCACCGGAAGCACCGGCATCCCTTTCAACATTGGCTTCTGGCTGCCGGAGATGCGGCCGTTTCGCGCCGATCCACGTTTTCAAGAATTGGCGCGGCGGATGAAGCTGATGACGTACTGGCAGAAATTTTCGCCGCCCGACGATTGCCAGCTGCAGCGTGACCAACTGTCCTGCCACTAGCAGTGCAGCGGTAAACTAACTAGCCCAGCGCCGTCGCCAGGAACAGCCGGGCCTTTTCCCAGTCGCGCGCCACCGAGCGGCGACTGAGCTCGAGCGCATCGGCCACCTCCTCTTCGGTCAAGCCGGCGAAGTAGCGCATCTCAACCACGCGTACCAGTCGCTCGTCGATGGCTGCCAGCTCCTCGAGCGCTTCGTTGATGCGGATGACTTCGCGTTCGCGAGGGTCGATCACTGCGCCACTCTCCGTTCCGAGCTCGACATGCTCCGCACCGCCACCGCGCCGCTCGGCCGCGCGTCGCCGCACGAAATCGACGACCACCGAGCGCATTACGCGCGCCGCATACGCCATGAACTGGCCTTTGTCGCCGGCTTCGAGTGAACCCGCCTTGAAGAGACGCAAGTAGGATTCGTGCACGAGCGCGGTGGTGTCGAGCAACGTAAACTTGCCGCTTCGGCGCAGCCGACCGTGCGCCAGCTGGCGCAGGTCGGGATACAGCAGACCGAACAACTGGTCAGCCGCGCCGGCCTCGCCACGGCGCACTCCGGCAAGGAGCTCCGCTATTTGCTCCAAGGTCGAACCCGCGACACGGCAAAGATGCGTTTGGCTTCCATTCGGCTGCCATTCTGGCAGGCACTTCCGTTACGCGCCCGGCAGGTTCCACCCTATCGTGATCGGATTGTGGAAAACTACCGCACCGCGATCCAGGGGGGATCATGAAGCGATTTTTTGCGTTTGTGCTGCTTGGCGTTTCGGCATTCGCCAACGCCGAGACGCCGCCCACCGTCGCTTTCCGCTGGTTCGAATACCAGGGCCAGGATGCGATCTATGCGAAAGCACCGCCGGCCCGCAGCTTCCACAATCCGATCCTCGCCGGCTACTACCCCGACCCGAGCGTGGTCCGTGTCGGCGACACGTTCTACCTGGTCAACTCCACGTTTGCGCACTGGCCCGGCATTCCGATTCACTCGAGCCGCGACCTCGTTCACTGGAAGCTGATCGGCCACGCCTTGAGCGATCCGGCGAAAGTCACCTTCGACGGCTTGAGCACTTCGCGCGGCGTGTTCGCTCCCTCGATTCACTTCCACGACGGCACGTTCTACATCATCAACACGCTGGTGGACGCGGGCGGCAACTACTTCGTCACTGCCAAGGATCCGGCTGGGCCATGGTCCGATCCTGTGTGGCTCAAGGAAATCGACGGCATCGATCCGTCATTCTTCTTCGATGACGACGGCAAGGCCTTCGTCTTGAACAACGGGCCGCCCGAGGGCACGCCGCTGTACCAGGGACACCGGGCCATCTGGATGCAGGAGTTCGATCTCGCGGCTAACAAGCTGACCGGCCCGCGCAAAGTCATCGTGAACGGCGGCGCCGATATTTCGAAGAAGCCGATCTGGATCGAAGGCCCGCACCTTTACCGCATCAAGGGCTGGTATTACCTCATGTGCGCCGAAGGCGGCACCGGAAGCGACCACTCGGAAGTCGTCTTCCGATCGAAGTCACCCTGGGGCGCCTTCGAGCCATACAAGAACAATCCGATCCTCACGCAGCGCGATCTTTCGCCGGACCGCGCCAATCCCGTGACCAACGCCGGGCACGCCGATCTCGTGCAGATGAAAGACGGCAGCTGGTGGAGTGTCTTTCTCGCGTCGCGGCCTTACGAGGGCTTTCGCTTCAACACCGGGCGCGAAACCTTCCTGTTGCCGGTCACGTGGAAGAACGGCTGGCCGGTGATACTCGCGCACGGCAAAGCCATTCCGACCACGCTCAAGGCGCCGCTCACGAATACCGGCCTCGCCGATTCCGGCTACGACGCGCTGTCCGGCAATTTCACCCAGCGCGAAGAGTTCGATGGCGCGCTCGGACCGGAATGGCTGCAGGTCCGCGTGCCGAAGGAAAACTGGTTCGCGGTGTCGAACGGAGCGCTGCAGATCCATGCGCTGAAGGGCAAACTCCTCGACAAGCAAAACACTTCGTTCCTCGCACGCCGCCAGCAGCATGCGAAGTTCGAGGCCAGCACCGAGCTTGCGATGCCACCGGCCGGCGTCGCCGCGGGACTCGCCGTCTTCCAGAATGAAGACTACTGGTACACCTTCGGCGTACTGCAGTTGGCCAGCGGTCCGATGGTCATTTTCGAAAGGTGCGCGCCCGACGGTGGCGAATCCGTGGCCAAGGTCCTGCCCGCGGTATCGCAATCCGTGCGCCTCAAGATCACCGCGAATGGTGGCAAGTACTCCTTCTATTACGACGCCGGCCAGGGATGGAAGGCGATGCGTGAAAACGACGATGGTTCGATATTGAGCACCGAAGTCGCCGGCGGATTCGTCGGCACGGTGTTAGGCCCCTTCGCAAGACAGGAATGAACATGCGTAAGACACTTTTGGCGCTCGGCACTCTGTTCGCGTTTTTGCTCACGGCTGCCCACGCGCAGACGCCCGCCCCTGCGGTGAATCCGGACGCGGACAAAGAGGACTGGATCGTTCTCTTCAATGGCAAGGATCTGAAAGGCTGGACGCCGAAGATCGCCAAGCACGAGGTCGGCGACAACTACGGCAACACTTTCCGGGTCGAGAACGGAATGCTCGAAGTCCGCTATGACAAGGACAAATACAAAGCCTTCGACGGACAGTTCGGACACCTCTTCTATAAGGACCCCTTCTCTTACTATCGCCTGGTGGTCGAATACCGCTTCGTAGGCCAGCAGGCGCCCGGTGGGCCCGCCTGGGCGTTGCGCAACAGCGGCGCCATGCTGCACTCGCCCGATCCGCGCACCATGCCGCGCGACCAGACCTTTCCGATCTCGATTGAGGGCCAATTGTTGGGCGGCAACAGTGACGGCAAGACGCGCTCCACCGCCAACATGTGCAGTCCGGGCACCGAAATCGTGTACCAGGGCACGCTCTACAAGGATCACTGCCTCAACTCCACATCGCCCACTTTCGACGGCGAACAATGGGTGCGCGCCGAGTTCGTGGTGCATGGCTCCGGCACGATCACGAACTATGTGAACGGCCAAAAGGTGCTCGAGTTCGAGATGCCGCAGTTCGGCGGCGGCGTGGTCGACAATTACGACGCCACCACCAAGCCCGATGGCAAGCTCATGGACAGCGGCTACATCTCGCTGCAGAGCGAGTCGCATCCCATCGATTTCCGCAAGGTGGAGCTGCTGAATCTCGCCGGCTGCATGGATAAGGGCGCCACCAACTACAAGAGCTACTTCATTAAACATGTGCCGGAGAACTGCAAGTTCGCCGACGGTGCAAAGCGTGCCATGCGCCAGCCCGGTGAATATCCGGTGAGCGCCGAAGCGCTGCCACAGGAAGGCATACCGAAAGGAAAGCTCGAAGGTCCGTTCGAATTCCACAGCAAGATCATCGAAGGCACGGTGCGCCGCTACTGGGTCTACGTGCCCGCGCAGTACAACCCGAAGAAGCCCGCCAACGTGCTGGTGTTCCAGGATGGGCAGCGCGCCACGAACCCGGAAGGCTCGCTGCGCCTGCCGCAGGTCATGGAAAATCTCATCGGCAAGGGAAAGATGCCGGTGACCATCGGCATTTTCATCACCCCCGGAAACCTGAGCGAGACGTATCCGGACAATCTCGGCTTCAGCAATCCCAACCACCGCAAGGAGGAGTACGACGCGCTCAGCGACAGCTACGCGCGCTTCCTCATCGACGAGATGCTTCCCGAGGTCGGCAAGAAGTACAACCTCACGCAGGATCCCGAGAAGCGCGCCATCGGCGGCACCTCGAGCGGCGCGATCTGCGCCTTCACCGTGGCCTGGCAGCGGCCGGATTCGTTTCGCCGCGTGATCAGCATGATCGGCAGTTACACCTCGATCGGCTATGCGCCGGCCGCGGACGGCAGACCCATGACACCGGGCGGCGATCTGTACCCCACGCTCATTCGCAAGAACCCGATCAAGCCCATCCGCATCTATCTACAGGACGGCGAGCACGATCTGTCGAACGAGCACGGCAGCTGGTTCCTCGCCAACCAGCAGATGCTGTCGGCGTTCGAGTATGCGAATGCCAATGCCGACAAGAACAAGGTGCTGGGCGCACGCTACGAGGTGAAGCACACCTGGGGAGACGGTGCGCACTCCGACGCGCACGGTGGCGCGTTGCTGCCGGACATCCTGACCTGGATCTGGACCAACGATTAGAGAAAAGGGGACATTCCTATTTTTCGCCGTGCTCTTGCCGAGGAGACCGATGACTTCGAAAAATAGGAATGTCCCCTTTTCTCGGCGGCTCCAGACATTCACGCACCGGTCGCCGATCGGCCACTGGAGCGTGAGTGTCTGGCAGGCGGATCCGCGACTATCGGAAATCGTCGCCAGCATGTGGTTCGGCGAGGGCAAAACGGCCTATCAACGCGATCGCATCCTGCCCTCGGGGCAGAGCCAGCTGCTGATCAACCTCGGCCCTCCGCAATATCGCATCGAGCCCGGCAACCCCGAACGCCGCGTGCCCTTCTTGGACGTGTGGTACTCGGGGTTGCACCAGGGCCCCATCGACACCGAGGCACCGCACGGGAACGCGTTGTTAGGCGTGGCGTTCTCCGCTCGTGGTGCGTTTCCGTGGCTGGGCGAGCGCATGGATGGGCTCAGCGACCGGATCATCGCGCTGGCGGACGCGCTCGGTGACGGCGCGCTGCGCCTGCGGGAGCGGCTGCTGAATACTCCATCGCTCGAAGCGCGCTTCAAATGCGTGGAGCGCTGGCTGATCGCGCGGCTGAAACCACGCAGCATCGTGCACCCGGCGGTGCGCTGGGCCGTGGATCGTATTGCGACGAGCGGCGGGCGCATCGCCATCGAAGAGCTGGCGACCCAGACCGGCTTTACGCGCAAGCACCTCGGCAACCTCTTTCAGCAGCAGGTTGGATTCAGCCCCAAGTCACTGGCGCGCATCCACCGCTTTCGCGGAGCGCTCGCGCTGCTCGGTTCCGGCGACGGCCGGGTGCCCTGGGCCGCGCTCGCCGAACAGTGCGGTTACTACGACCAGTCGCACCTGATCAACGAATTCCGCCGTTTCACCGGGTTCTCGCCGGTGGAGCTCGCGCGCCGCGAACGACCGGACTCGCAGAGCATCGTCCTGCGCTAGAGCCGGTTCCCATTTTTCCAAGACGACTCCGCCTCACGCGGGCAAAATCGAATCACAACAACACGGAGAGGCCCCATGCCCGAGGTCAACTATCTGGCGGTCGTCGTTGCCGCAGTCGCGAGTTTCCTGCTAGGTGGTCTGTGGTATTCACCCGCGCTCTTCGGTAAAGCCTGGCAGCGCGAAGCGGGCATCAGCGATGAGCAGCTCAAGCATGGCATGGCCAAGGTCCTCACGCTGTCGTTGATCCTGTCGCTGATTGCCGCGCTGAATTTCGCGTTCTTCCTCGGGCCGCGCCCGTCCCTCCTGTTTGGATTCGCGGCCGGATTTTCCGCCGGGCTGTGCTGGGTGGCCGCGAGCTTCGGTATCAACTATCTGTTCGAGCGGCGCAGTCTCAGGCTGTTTCTCATCAACGGCGGATATCACACGCTGCAGTTCGCGACCATCGGTGTTTCGCTCGCGCTCATCCCGTGAAGGTCGAGCGTAAATCCGATCATGCGGTGAGCGAAGCCTCGTGCAAGGCGGCCACCGGCAAGTCGCTGGCCGAGTGGTTCAAGGCGCTCGACAAACAAGGAGGCATCCGGATCGGCCGCCGGATGCTCGGCCAGTGGCTCATGAAAGAGCTCGACATCGAACCATGGTGGAGCGCCACCATCGTCAATGAATATGAAATCGCGCGCGGCGACCTGGCGAAAGACGGCAAGCCCAAGGGCTACTCGATCTGCCCGACCAAGAGCATCAAGGCGAAGGCGCGGGATTGTTTCGCCGCATTCGCTACCGCCGAGGCGCTCGACACGTGGTTCGGTCCGAAGCACGACCTCGACCTGCGCGATGGCGGACACTGGCGCAACGCCGACGGCAATCGTGCCACCATCAAGAAGGTGAACACCGGCAAGAACATCCGCCTGATCGCCGAAGACACGGGCCTGACGCTGCCGACGCCGGTCGAGATCAAGTTCGAAGCCCAGTCCGGAGGCAAGGGCGACAAGTGCACGGTAATGGTCAGCATCGCTCGGCTGCAGACTCGCGCCGAGGCCGACGGATATCGCCGCGCCTGGGGCGAGGTGCTCGACAAGCTCAAGGCGCGCCTGGAAGCTGGCTGATCTTCGACGCGCCGGCACATGTTAGTGTCCGGCCACATGAAAAGACCCGTCGCCGCTTTGGCCGTGATCGTCACCGCGCTCGGCGCGTGCAGTTCCGAGGCGCCGCATCCCACCGCTGAGCTCGTCATCCTGCAGGGCGACCTGCGCACCATGGATTCCCCGGCGACCGATGGGGCAACGCATGCGACCGCACTCGCGGTGCGCGGCGGGCGCATCGTCTTCGTCGGTGATGATGCCGAAGCGCAGCGGTGGATAGGCCTGGACAGCAGCGTCGTGCGTGCCGGAGGTCACACGGTGTTGCCCGGCCTCATCGACAGCCACATTCACGTCGCCGAGGGCGCGCTGGCGCGCGGTGGCTGCAGCCTCTCGGACGATCAACTCACCATTGAGCAGGCAGGCGAACGCATTCGCGCCTGCTTTGCGAACGACAGGGACTCGAAGTGGCTGATCGTCACCGATGTCAACGGCGCGGGATTCAAGGCCAACGCCCACCAACTCGACGCCATCGTGCGCGACCGGCCGCTGTTTCTCTGGGGCGCGGACAGCCACACGGGCTGGGCGAACACCCGCGCCCTCGAGCTCGCCAGGATCACGCGCAAGACTCCAGATCCGGAGGATGGCCGCATCGAACGCGATGCCAGGGGAGACGCCACCGGCTTCCTGGTGGACGGCGCCATTGGCCTGGTTACCGGCACCATGGACAAGCCCACGTCCGAGCGGCGACTGGAAGTTCTGCGCAATACTCTGCCGCAACTGCATGCCGTGGGCATCACTTCCTACCTGGAAGCGAATACCGACACCGAAACCGTCGCCGCGTATGTCGAGCTCGCGCGTCTGAAGCAGTTGAACGCCCGGGTCACCCTGGCACTCGAGAGCGGCGGCGAAAATACCGCCGCGGAATTCGCCCGCCTGAAGGCATTGCGTGCGTCGGTCGGCGAATCACCGCTGCTGCACGCCGATTTCATCAAGTTGTTTGCCGACGGCGTCATGGAGTTTCCGACGCAGACCGCGGCATTGCTCGCGCCGTACTTGAGCCCTGCCGGCAAACCCGGCGCGCCCAGCGGCAAGCTGTACCTGCAACCCGCGGCCATGAGCGCGTTCATCCGGCAGGCCGACGCGGATGGCTTCAACGTTCACGTGCACGCCATCGGCGACGCCGCGGTGCGCGAGGCACTCGATGCGTTCGCCGCGGCACGCGAAGCGGGAAGCAAACGCCGCTACAGCATCGCGCACCTCCAGCTCATCGATCCGGCCGACCTGCCGCGCTTCGCCAAACTCGATGTGATCGCCTCGTTTCAATTGCTGTGGGCGCAGCCCGACAACTACAGCATCGACGCCGTGAAGCCTTACATTGGCGACGAGCGCCTGGCGCGAACCTATCCCGCGCACTCGCTGCGCGCCGCGGGCGGAACGATCGCCGGCGGCAGCGACTGGGACGTGTCGAGCTTCAACCCTTTCGAGGCCATGGCCACGGGCATGTCGCGCATCAACCCCAAGCAACCGGGGCGCGGCACGCTCAACATCAACGAAGCGCTGACGCTCGATGAGATGCTGGCCGCCTACACCATCAATGCCGCGCGCCTGCTCGGCCGCGAGGCCGACATCGGTTCACTCACCGTCGGCAAGGCCGCCGACATCGTCATTCTCGACCGGCGCCTGGACGACAAGACCACCGCCGATGAAGTGCGCGCACTCAGGCCCGCGCAGACTTTTTTCTCTGGCATCCAGGTCACGCCATGAAGGCCGTTGCCGCTAGTTAGACTGGCGCGGTTCCGGGCGCGAGCCGCGATTGGAACGCAGCAGCAGCCAGCGGATGAGTCCCGGCAGCTGGCGCGTCATGAATATCATGAGCCGCGCGTGCACGGTGACGATCACTTCTTTCTTGCCACGCAGGATGCCGCGGGCCATCTGGCGCGCCGCGGTCGCCGTCTTCATGCGCAGCCACTCGGGAATCGGGTCCTTCACCCCGGCGTGAAAGCCGCCGCGATTGTCGACGCGGCGGATATCCGAATCGACGAAGCCCGGGGAGATCAATGTGCATCCCACCCCGGTGGCGCGCAGCTCGCCGTGCAGCGCCTCGGCCAGCGCGCGCACCGCGAATTTGCTCATCGCATACGGTGAGCCGCCGGCGGCGGAGAGATAGCCCGCCACGCTGCCCATGATGACGAAACGACCCTGCGCGGCACGCAGGACATCGATGGTCTCGTGAAAAGTGCGCAGCACCCCGAACACATTGGTCTCGAACTGACGGCGATAGTCTGCCAGCGTCAGGGTCTGCGCATTGCCGACCACGCCGAAGCCGGCGTTGGCGATGACGATGCGCGGTGTCGCACCGAGCGCCGCAACCTCGGCGACCACGCGGGCGATGTCGCCGTCGACCGTGACATCGCCGCGATGCGCGCTCGCCTGGCCACCCGCCGCGCGCAACTCGGTCGCCAGCGCCTCGAGCTGCTCCATGCGGCGCGCCACCAGCGCGACGCGCACCCCGCGCCGCACGAACTCGCGCGCCAGGCCTGCGCCGATGCCGGATGAGGCGCCGGTGATGAGCACGCAGGCCGCGACCGGACTCTCTGTCATATTCATTGCGGAGTTCTAACACGGCGGCGGCGCCTGTACGATGGCGAACCTTCGCCGGTTCCCGAGGACAACATGCGCCGCCTGATCTTCGTGACGATGCTGGTTTGCCTGCACGGCCTTGCGCTCGGTGCCGAAGCGGACACTCCGGCAACGCGTCGTCAGGCAGCCGAACGCTACAACGCGGTCACCGACCTGCCGAAAATGCTGGCGGAGATGACCGACGCCGTCACGCAGAACATGCCGGCGGAAAAGCGCGACGAGTTCAAGAAACTCATGACCCAGTACGTGCGCATCGATGCGCTGCGGGAAGCCATGGTCATCGTGATGGTCAAACATTTCACGACGCGCGAACTGAACGCCCTGGCGAATTTCTATGGCTCCACGGAGGGCAAATCCTCCATGGCCAAGTTCGGGCTGTACATGGCGGACGTCATGCCGATGATCCAGGCCGAAATGCAACACGCCGTGGAGGCGAGTCGTGCCGACGCTGAAAAGAAGCCCGGCACCTGACCGACCCCGGCGTGCAACCGGCCTTCGCGCGTTGACTCGCTACTTCGCGCGTGGTGAAGTGCCGCCTCATCGCAGCACAACAAAAACAAGAACCCCGGGAGCCCGAGCTTGAGCGACGAACAGGACCTCTACGGCGAGGTGAAGCCCGAGGTGCGCGCACTCGCCCAGCCATTGTTCGAGCTATCGGAAAAGGCGCTGCGTGAACGCGGAACCTTCCTGCCGCACGCCGCCGCGCTCACCGCGGAGGGCAAAGTCCGGCTGATCGGCGCGATGTGCAACACATCCGATGGCGTGGCGAATTCGACGCACATCCTGCCGCTGCTGCGCCAGGGCTTGCGGACCATGGTCCACGAGCGATCGGTCACCGCGGTCGGCTTTGCCGAGGACGTCACGGTGACGCCCCAGGGCCAGGCGCCGACGCACGCCATCAAAGTCCATCTGGAACACAGCCGCGGGCTGACCATCGAGCTCTATCTGCCCTTTGCGCACGATACCTCGGGCGAGATCACCTTCGGCTCGACGCTGTCGATGTTCGCGACGCCCGAGATCAACGCCTGGGACAAGGACTGACGCGCCGCCGGGACTTTCGTCCCGGCGGCGCATCCTTCATTGCCCGTAGTCAGCGCATCCTTCGCTAACTACCAGCTGAACAGGCTCGCCCACGGGAACGTGCCCGCGGTCACGGCGAAATAGTAATAGCCGTCGGCCGCCTTGGTGAGCGGCAGCTGGCCGCAGGTTCGCGCCACGCCACTCACCGTCAACGTCCGCCCGTCGAAGTTCGAGCAACCCCAGCCATTGATGGTGGCGTTGGTCCGATAGCAGACCGCGCCCGTGGTGTTGAAGTTGCCCGTGTTGTTGGTGAACGTGACCGGGTTGGCGCAGGTCGTGCCCGTTCCCCCACTCGTATTGAACGTGGCGGTCACGGCACGCGCCGCGGTCATCGACAATACGCAACTCGTGCCCGAGCACGCGCCACTCCAGCCGGCGAATGTCGAACCAGTCGCCGCCGCGGCGGTGAGCGTCACCGAGGTGCCGGTGGCGTAGTTCGCGCTGCATGTAGTCCCGCAATTGATGCCCGATGGCGATGAAGTGACGGTGCCCGTTCCCGTGCCCGCCTTGCTGACGCTGAGTGCGAACGTCGAGGCGCTGTTGAACGTCGCGGTCACGGCACGCGCTGCCGTCATCGACACCGTGCAGCTTCCCGTACCCGAGCACGCGCCGCCCCAGCCGGTGAATGTCGAGCCGCTGGCCGCCGAGGCCGTGAGCATCACGGACGTGCCGCTCGAGAAGCTCGCGGTGCAGGTGGCTCCGCAACTCACGCCCGCGGGTGACGAGCTGACCGTGCCGGCTCCGCTGCCCGCCTTCGTGACCGTGAGAGCGAAGGTCGTCGCCGAACTGTTGAACGTGGCGGTCACGGAACGCGCCGCCGTCATCGACACCGTGCAGGCGCCGGTGCCCGTGCACGCCCCGCTCCAGCCGGCGAACGTCGAGCCGCTGGCCGCGGCCTGTGTCAGCGTCACGGAAGCGCCGCTCGTGTAGTTAGCACTGCAGGTCGCGCCGCAGCTGATGCCGGCGGGTGACGAAGTCACCGTACCGGCGCCCGTGCCTGCTTTGGTCACCGACAGGCCAAACGTGCCTCCGCCCGTGGGGACGAACGGCGATATCAGGTTGCCGCCGATCACCGCCTGCGGAATGCCGGGTCCCTGCCAGGACACGGCAAAGTTGTCGCCACCGGTCGCTTCCTTGTGCAGCACTTCGATGTAGTACTTCTGGCCGGCGGTGAGATTGATGGACGCCGACTTCTGCGAGGCGAACTTGGTCCACTCCCGCGGATTCGTCCATTCCGTCACGAAGGCGATGCGCGCGGCATTGGCCGGACTGTCGTTCGTGCTGAGCAGCAGATCGCCAGCGTCGTCGCTCGCCAGCCAGAACGTGTACGCGCCGGTGATGAGCGGATGAATGTAGCCACGAATGCGTGCGCCGTAGTTGTCGGCGGCATTGGTGGCGCCTTCGATCGTCGTGAGCTGTTCGCTGCCCGTCGGGCTATTCGGATAATTGGCGTTCGACGTCAGGCTCGCGATCGTTCCACCGGTGACGTTGAGCCAGTACTCCCGCAGGATCGCGCCAGTGCCACCGGTGCCCTGCTGGATGAAGTTCGCCGTGATGCTCGTGTTGGCGAGCATGTGGATCGTCAGCGGGTTGGTGGGCCCGCTCGCGTCCCCCGTCCAGCCCGCGAATTGAAAGCCGGCGGCGGGAGTGGCGGTGAGCGTGACCGAAGTTCCACCGGGCAGCGGGCTGCCGGTCGGACTCCGGCTCACCGTTCCCGAACCATTCACGGTCGTCGCGATGGTGTAGCTGTTGTTAGGGTTGCCGACGCCGGAGCCGCGCAGGACGGCATCGAGCACCGCCTGGTCGACGATCGCGGCGGTATTGCGGTTGAAGATCGCGAACCCGT
>DASYKM010000209.1:0-3893 GCA_035995425.1 Steroidobacteraceae bacterium | reverse complement strand
GATCTGGTCGTACGCCATGTACGCGCCACCGTTGGTGTCGGCCATCACCTTCGTCAGCGCCGCCGTCAGCGTCGTCTTGCCATGATCAACGTGGCCAATCGTGCCCACGTTCACGTGGGGTTTATCGCGCAGAAACTTTTCCTTCGACATGGAAGAGACTCCTAAAAAAACTTTCTAGCTAACTAACGGTTGATGATTCCATCGGCGATGTTCGGTGGAACTTCCATGTACTTGGAAAATTCCATCGTGAAGGTCGCGCGGCCCTGGCTCATCGAGCGTACGTTGGTCGCGTAACCGAACATCTCCGAAAGCGGTACTTCCGCCGTGACCGTCTTGCCGGCCGGCGCGTCTTCCATGCCCTGGATCTGGCCGCGGCGGCGATTCAAGTCGCCTATCACGTCGCCCATGTAATCCTCGGGGGTCACGACCTCGACCTTCATGATGGGTTCGAGGATCACCGGCTTCGCTTTGCGAAAGCCGTCCTTGAAACCGAAGATCGCCGCCATGCGGAAGGAAATTTCGTCCGAGTCGACGTCGTGGTACGAGCCGTCGAACAGCGTGACCTTGGTGTCGACGACGGGATAACCCGCCATCACGCCGGTGTCGAGGGCTTCCTTGATGCCCTTCTCGACTGCGGGAATGAACTCGCGCGGCACGGAGCCGCCGACGATGCCATTCACGAATTCATTGCCCTTGCCCTGCTCGTTGGGCTCGATCTTGAGCCACACGTGTCCGAACTGGCCGCGGCCGCCGGACTGCTTCACGTGCTTGCCTTCGCTCTCGACCTTGGCGCGGATGGTCTCGCGGTAAGCCACCTGCGGTTTACCAACATTCGCTTCCACCTTGAACTCGCGACGCATGCGGTCGACGATGATTTCGAGGTGCAGCTCGCCCATGCCGGAGATGATGGTCTGCGCGGATTCCTCGTCGGTCGCGACGCGGAACGACGGGTCTTCCTTGGCGAGACGCTGCAGCGCCAGGCTCATCTTTTCCTGGTCGGCCTGCGTCTTCGGCTCCACCGCCACCGAGATGACGGGGATCGGGATGTTCATCTTCTCGAGCGTGATGACTTTCTCGAGATCGGAAAGCGTGTCGCCGGTATACACGTCCTTGAGGCCCACCGCCGCGGCGATATCGCCGGCCCACACCTCTTTGATCTCGCTGCGCTCGTTGGCATGCATCTGCAGCAGGCGGCCGATGCGCTCTTTCTTGTGCTTGGTCGGCACGTACACGGTGTCGCCGGAAGTGAGCTTGCCGGAGTAGACGCGGAAGAACGTGAGGTTGCCGACGAACGGGTCGTTGAGAATCTTGAAAGCCAGCGCCGAAAACGGCTCGTTGTCGCGCGCGGTGCGAGTGATGGCCTCGCCTTTCTCGCTCAAGCCCTTGGTGGGCGGCATCTCGATGGGCGACGGCATGAACTCGATGACGGCATCGAGCAGCGCCTGCACGCCCTTGTTCTTGAACGCGGTGCCGCACATGCACAGCACGATTTCATTCTTGAGCGAGCGCGCCTTGAGGCCGCGCTTGATCTCTTCTTCCGAGAGCGGTTTGCCGTCGAGGTATTTCTCGGTGAGCGCGTCGTCGCCCTCGGCGGCGGCTTCGATCATGATGGCCCGGTGCTTTTCGGCTTCGGCCCGCAAGGGTTCCGGAATCTCGCGGAACTCGAATTTCATGCCCTGGGTTTCCATGTCCCAGTAGATAGCCTTCATCTTGATGAGGTCGACGACCCCCTCGAAGTCTTCCTCGGCGCCGATGGGCAGCTGGATGGGCACGGGATTGGCGCGCAGGCGCGCGCGGATCATGTCCACCACGCGCAGGAAATCCGCGCCGGCGCGATCCATCTTGTTGACGAAGGCGATGCGCGGCACGTTGTAGCGGTTCATCTGCCGCCAGACCGTCTCCGACTGCGGCTGCACGCCGGCGACCGAATCGAACAGCGCGACCGCCGAATCGAGGACCCGCAAGGACCGTTCGACTTCGATCGTGAAATCGACGTGGCCGGGCGTATCGATGATGTTGATGCGGTGCTCGGGAAAGGACTTGTCCATTCCCTTCCAGAAGCAGGTGGTCGCGGCCGACGTGATCGTGATGCCGCGCTCCTGTTCCTGCTCCATGTAATCCATGACGGCCGCGCCGTCATGGACCTCACCGATCTTGTGAGACACGCCCGTGTAGAAAAGAATGCGCTCGGTCGTGGTCGTCTTCCCGGCGTCGATGTGCGCCGAGATGCCGATGTTCCGATAGTGCTCGATGGGCGTGTGGCGGGGCATGACTAGACTGACTATCGCTGACGATCGCTGACTATCGCTGACTGTGCGGGCGCCGTTGCCTACCAGCGGTAGTGAGCGAACGCCTTGTTGGCTTCAGCCATGCGATGCGTGTCTTCGCGCTTGCGTACGGCGGCGCCGCGGTTCTCGGCGGCATCCATGAGCTCGTGGGCGAGACGGAACGCCATCGACTTCTCGCTGCGATCACGCGCGGCTTCGATGACCCAGCGCATGGCCAGTGTCTGGCGGCGCTGCGCCCGCACTTCGACGGGCACCTGGTAGGTGGCGCCGCCGACGCGACGCGACTTCACTTCGACCACCGGCTTCACGTTGTCGAGCGCGGTCGAAAGCATGGCGACGGCGTCGCTCGCCGGCTTGCCGGACTTCTCGACGATGCGGTTGATGGCACCGTAGATGATGCGTTCGGCGGCCGACTTCTTGCCGCTCTTCATGACGACGTTCATGAACTTCGCGAGCATGTCGTTGTTGAATTTCGGATCCGGCAGGATGTGGCGGACGGGCGCGGCTGTACGACGTGACATTGTTGGATTCCTGGGAAATTATTTCTTGGCGCGCTTGGCGCCGTACTTGGAGCGGCTCTGCTTGCGATTGCCGACGCCGGCGCAATCGAGCGTGCCACGCACCGTGTGGTAACGAACGCCGGGCAGGTCCTTTACGCGACCACCGCGGATGAGCACCACCGAGTGCTCCTGGAGATTGTGGCCTTCGCCGCCGATGTACGAAGACACTTCGTAGCCGTTGACGAGACGCACGCGCGCCACTTTGCGCATGGCCGAGTTCGGCTTCTTCGGTGTCGTCGCATACACGCGCGTGCATACGCCGCGTTTTTGCGGGCTCGCACCAAGCGCCGGTACTTTCGTCTTCTCTTTGTTGACGCGACGTGGTTTCGCGATCAACTGGCTCGTCGTGACCATTCTTGCTCCAGGTTCTTGATTCGGCTGCGCGGACGAATGAACACCGGGCCGTTTAGGACAACGGCCCGGTGTTCTGAATCCGCTATTTACGCCCTCCCCGGTTTGGGGGTGGGGCGACAAAGGCCGGCGATTCTAGGTTTGTGACCGGGGGGTGTCAACGCATTGTTGCGTCGCACCAACGATCCCGGGGCTCTCATCTATATAGCGCCGCCAGCGCGACTCGATTCTGACCATTCGGGCGGCCTGTTGGAGCGCCGCTCCGCCATGATTCGCCTGGCAGGAAGCGACTCTCGCCAGACTACCGCCGGCGCGGCAGTAGCAACATTCGCCTCAGCTGTCCGGCGCGGGGCAATACGACCGCACGAATTCGCGGTGCGTCGGCATCTTGTCGACGGCGCCGGCGATGCTGGCCTTGAGCGTATCCAGCGCCTTGCGCAGCCGCTCCGGCCCGAGCATCCGTCCCATGTGGTGATAGCCGCGCGGGCGCAGACGCTGCCCGAGCATCACCTGCATCCACGATTCGACGCGGAACATTTCATCGGTCGCCTGATAGGCCTGCGCGCTCTCGCGGAATAGTTCGATGCGCTGCGCGAGCGAGTCGGGAATCGGCATGTCGCGGCAATCGCGCCAGAAGGCGGTGTCGTCGCGCTCGGTGAGCTTGTAATGCAGGATGATGAAGTCGCGAATCCGT
>DASYKM010000208.1:0-63354 GCA_035995425.1 Steroidobacteraceae bacterium | reverse complement strand
CTGGCTACGAATGACTCCTAACTATTGTTAGCCGTCATTCTCGCCGAGCGGAGTTCTTCAATGGAAAATTTCGGCTCAGTTGGAGAGGTCCGTGAGCCAAACGACGGGCCTGTGGGTGAATAGGGCGTCTGTTCGGCGCTTACTCATTTATTTGTTGATTTGGTGTCGACGTGAGAAACGCGCCGCTAACCATTTGATTTAGATGGCTCCCTGGGTTGGACTCGAACCAACGACCAACGGATTAACAGTCCGACGCTCTACCGACTGAGCTACCAGGGAACCGAGAACCAAGAGGGCGCGCATTCTTAACGAGAGGCCTTCGCGCGTCAAGCAATCCTTGTCGATCAGCGACTTACGTCCGGTAAAGCCCGCTCAACCCACTCTTATATATATGCCTGGGGCTCATTCGTCCCAGTCGAGGATGCGGCGCGCCACCTCGCGGCCCACCAGCACGCCGAGTTCGGCTCTAACCGGATTGATCGACGCCAGCCGCGTCGCCAGCGCGAAGTCGAAGGCCGCTTTGTGAGAGGGCAACAGCGCCGCTAACACATCGTGCGCGGCCTGCGCGGCGGCGGCATCGCTCGAGGCGTGGCGCGCGGCGCGCACGCGCGCGTGAATCGGCGCGTGTCCGTCTTCGATGGAGCTCACGGCGTCGTACATGGCGATGTGCATGAGCGCGTAGTAGCGCGGCACTTCGACGCCTTGCGTGGATGGCAGCGCTTCAACCAGCAACGCATTCCACTCGGCGACCAAGCCTGGTTCGTAGCTTCGCGGCGGCCAAAGGTTCCCGGCGGTGGTTGGTGTAGCAAACGAGCCGACGATGAGCGCGGCAGCCAGAATCTTGAGAGTCACGATGTCCTTCACGAGTTGCCAATGTGTCGACACATTGATGGCAACGCGTGGAAGCCAGCGTGGGAGGCTGCGTGGAATCTCTCAGCGACTCACTCGTTGCTGAGCACCACGATGTAGCCGACGAGCTTGCGCCCGCGATAGATCTTTCCCTGTCCGTCCACCACATCGGTGGCGATCTCGTTCTTCTTCAGCAGCCAACGCACTCGCTCTTCCAGCGTCAGCCTGCCGAGGATCCGGGCGATCTCTTGCGGATTCGCGCAGCGAAAAGGACCAACGACCCGCTCGTAGTCCACGCTCTTTCTGAGGACCAGGATTGGCATGTGTCGAACCTACGCCGGGTGGGCCGGCGCCGCAGTCAGCGGAGTTGCGGCGCATCGCGACAGCCGACCGGCTACGTCGGCGATTGGCAGCGATGGCATCTGGCGACAAGGAACGAGAAATCACCCGCGAATCAACAGCTGCGCGGACTTTGCCAGTCCATGGAGCACGCGATCGAGCGTCCCCTGCGGAAAGCCTTTCGGCAGCCCGCGCTGCACCTCGTCGATGACGGCGGGAGTTTTTTCCGCCATCTCGCCGATCAGGCGCTCTGCCTCGGCGTTCAGTCCCAGGCGTTTTGCCAGCTCTTCGAAGTGGCGACGCTGGATGCTCTGGAGCAGGTAGTGAGGGCGCTGGCCCGGCATCGCCATGGCAAGTTTGATTTTCTGCGGCGAAATCTCATTGGCCTTCTTACCGATGATCGGCCACGCGGACAGGACGTCGTACAGGGGCGTGAGATGAAAAACTCCGCCCTGCAGAATGCGGATGCTGAAGTTCTTGGCGTGACCATCGGTGGCGGCCAGCATCCAGAACAGGAGCTGGGCGCGGAACAGGGTTGTGAGGTCGCGTTGCGATTCCTGCGAGTTCCGCAGGATGCGGGCGATCGCGATGAGGCCGGGGCCGCCATCGGCCTGGTACTTGCGATGCCAGGGCGTGCCGGTGGCCTGGCAGAAATCTTCCTGCACGAGTCGCAGCCAATATTTCCCGCCGGAATGCAGCTGGCGATCGAAGCGTTCGACGATGAGCGCCTTGTGTTCGCCAAACTGTCCGATCTCACAATGGGCAACGGGGATTCCGAAGGCCGCGACGATGCGCGCGCACAGCCACTCGTTTTCGACCGAGGTGCGCATGTCGGCCTGGCGGTTGCCGACGAGGCCGAGCGGAAGCTTGAAGATGTGACTGGTGGGTGTGGAGCCTTGCGGCAGGCACCAGCGCCCGTTGTGTCGCAGGAATGCGGTCTTCTCCTGCGCACCGGCGATGGATATGCGGAAGTCCTCGTTGTCACCGCGGAGGTTGTTTGGGGAGGTGACGGCGCCGAGTTCGCGCGCGATCGCCGCTTCGTTGAGCGCCGTGGCTTCGATCCTGTGTACGTCGGTCGGCGTCGCGTCGGGGGCAAGGAGCTGCACGGCGCCGACGCAGTCGCGACCGATCGCCGACAGCAGGTCGAAGGCGCCACGCGAGGCGGTGTGGAAACGTTCCTGCAGGCGGCGGCGGATGGGCTCGCTGTCGGGCAGCAGATTGTCGAAGTACGCCTCGACCGCAGCGCCCTTGTGCGCGTGCGCTTTGAGGGTCAGCGGCAGTGACAGCGACAGCGGCCTCGCCGCCGCGGCATCACGCCATGCGTCGTCGTATTGGAATTCGGTGGCGCCGCGCGCGGGCAAACGCCAGAGTCCGACGCGGATTCCGTTCGCCCAGACGGCGAGTGCGGTCGAGGGCCGCGGCATGTGTTACCACTCGACCTTGGTTTTTGTACCCGCGCCGCGTTCCACCAGGCTCATTTCCAAGCCCAGGATATTGAGCAGCGCGAGCAATTGCGCGACGGTCAGGGTTTCGGGGCGGCTCTCGAGCTCGGACAGCCGGTTCTGGCTCAGGCCGAGCTTTGAGGCGACGTCCGCCTGGGATAGTTTGAGTTGCTTGCGGCGGCCAGAGAGGTTGGCGCCGATCTGCCGGGGGGTATTGATGTGCATGAGCGTCTATCGGCATGAGCGATGAACGCAGTATATCGGTATTAACGATACATTCAAGATATCGGCAAAACCGATATATATTGGCGCCGGCGCAGGGGGTGTGATGAGCGATACGACTGGCTGGAATGCCGACGGCACCGTCGACTACAGCAACTACACCGAAGAGCAGCTCTCGCGGGTACTGCTGCGGATCGACGCGGAAAAATATCCGCTCAACTTCGCCAACGTGAAGGCGGAGTTGGCGGCGCGGCGCTTTGTGGCCGGTGCCGCTGCAGCGGACCCAGCACTAGCGTCAACCGTCCCAGGGCCAGCGGTGGAATTCGCCGTCAAGTTCGCGCCCGAGTCGGGGCCGATGACCTGGCTCGGTCCGTCGCGCAACGATTTCCGACTGGTCGGCAACGGGACCGTCAGTTGTGACAGTCGATGCCTGGAAGTGCGAGGGCGTCGCTTCGGATTCATTCTCGGCCTGCCGCTGAAGCGGCGCCTCACCTTCGACATCGTCAGCGTCGTGAACGTGGAGCGTGAAGAGAACGTGGTCCGCCTGGAGTGCGCGCGGCCAAACGGCCGGCGCGGAGCACTGCCGCTGTGGTTCAAGGACGCCGGCGCCGCCGAAGGGCTCGTCAAACTACTGCCGCCGCAACAGACGTTGGAGTTCGTGCCGCAGCTCCCCGAGCTCCTGGAGTTCGAACAACGCCTGTCGGCGCGGGCGCCCGGCCTGCCGATGACCTATGGGCTCTTCGCCATGTGCGTGCTGATGTTCATCGTCACCCTGTTGAACGGCGCCACCTGGTTCGCGTCGGACGGTGTCGCGCAGATGAACTGGGGCGCCAACTACGGCCCGTTCACCATCAGCGGGCAGTGGTGGCGGCTGCTGACGTACTCGCTGCTGCACATCGGTGTCGTGCATCTCACGTTCAACATGTGGGCGCTGGTGTCATTCGGCGCGGTCGCGGAGCGCCTGTATGGCAGCTTTCGATACGCGCTCATCTGTGTGGCCGCGAGCGTCGTTGCCGGCCTTGCGTCGGTTGTCGCGAATCCGGCCATCGTCAGCGCCGGCGTTTCCGGGGTGATCTTCGGGATCTTCGGTGCGTTGCTGGCGGCGCACCTGAGCGGCGAGTCCATTCCACGGAGCGTGGGGCGGTCGCTGCGCAATTCGACGCTGGTGTTCACCGTCGTCGCGCTGATCGGCGGTTTCATCATCAAGGGCGTCGACAACGCCGCGCACCTCGGTGGATTGGCCGCGGGATTCTGCGCCGGCCTGGCGTTTCAGTCTCCGCGCGTGGTTGTGAGGATCGCGGCACCCGCGGCACTGGCGACGCTCGCGCTGCTCGCGGCGGTCATGCTCCACCAGCGCGCATTCTCGGCGACCGGCGCGGAGAAGCAGTACTGGGAAACGTTGCGATGGTTCGCCCTGGGCGAGGAAAGCGCGGTGAAGACCTGGGCAGGCCTGCAGAAGCTTGCCGCGAGCTCGCAGATCGACGATGACGGGCTCGCGGCTCGAATCGATAAGGAGCTCATTCCTTTCTGGACCGAAGCGAGCGCGCGCTTCAAGCCCATCAAGCCGGTGCCGGGCACGAAACTGGCGTCCGCCCATGACTATCTACAGTCGCTTGCCGAGGGGCGCCTGCACGCGTTTCAGACTTGTGTGATCGGACTGCGCAAGCACGACAATGAGATTGCGCGGGCTTGCGTCGAGGAGATGAGAAAGGGCGATCAGCTGGTGAAAGATCGCCTGGCGGCGCTCGCGAAGGAGAACTAGGTCCCGGTCCTTAAGGGAGAGGTCGTAGGCGTCGTCTGACCGAGATACTTCGCCGACTCGGATACACTCGGCGCCTGCTCACGTCCCGGCTAACCACTTCTACCGGCATGCGTGCAATGCCGATGATGGCGAGCCCGCACAATCCGAATCAGAATCACCTACTCGCGGCGCTTCCCGCCGCCGAGTTCGAGCGACTGCTGCCACACCTGGAACTGGTGCCGATGCGGCTCGGCGAATTGCTGTGCGAGTCGGGCGACCCGCAGAAGCAAGCGTACTTCCCGACCACTTCCATCGTGTCGCTGCACTACCTCACGCGCAACGGCGAGTCCGCCGAGGTCGCCGGCATCGGCAACGAAGGCATGCTCGGCATCGCGCTCTTCATGGGTGGCGATACCACGCCCAGCCGGGCGGTGGTGCAAACCGCCGGCCATGGCTATCAGCTGTCGTCGCGCCTGCTGGTCGAGGAATTCAACCGCTTCGGTCTGCTGCTCCGCCTGCTGCTGCGCTATACGCAGGCGCTGATCGCGCAGATCGCGCAGACGGCAGTCTGCAATCGCCACCACTCGCTGCTGGAACAGCTGTGTTGCTGGCTGCTGCTCACGCTCGATCGGATGCCGTCGAACGAGCTCATCATGACCCAGGATCTGATTGCCGGCATGTTAGGGGTTCGCCGCCCGGGAGTCACCGAAGCATCCCGGAAGCTCGAGCAGTTGGGCGCGATCAGTTGTCGGCGCGGCCACATCACGGTGCTCGACCGGCCGCTGCTCCACGTGCATGTGTGCGAGTGCTATGGCGTGGTCAAGAGAGAGTTCGAACGTCTGTTGTGCGAGGGGAAACGAAAGCCATGAGCAAAGTCAGCGCCCCGGAAGCCGTCACCGACGCGCAACGCCAGGAAGCGTTGCTGAAAACCGGCGCGCTGCAGAACGCGATCTTCAACAGCGCCAACTTCTCGAGCATCGCCACCGATGCCAGGGGCGTGATCCAGATCTTCAACGTCGGCGCCGAACGCATGCTGGGATACACGGCGGCGGAGGTGACCAACAAGATCACACCGGCGGACATCTCCGATCCCCAGGAAGTGATCGCGCGCGCCGAGGCGCTGAGTCTCGAGCTCGGCACGCCGATCACGCCGGGCTTCGAAGCGCTGGTCTTCAAGGCTTCGCGCGGCATCGAGGATATCTACGAGCTCACGTATTTCCGCAAGGATGGCAGCCGTTTCCCGGCGGTGGTGTCCGTGACGGCGCTGCGCGACGCCGAAGACACCATCATCGGCTATCTATTGATCGGTACCGACAACACCGCGCGCAAGCAGGCGGAAGAGGCCTTGCTCAAGGCCGGAGCCCTGCAGAACGCCATTCTCACCAGCGCCAACTTCTCGATCATCGCCACCGACGCGAAGGGTGTGATCCAGATCTTCAACGTCGGCGCGGAACGCATGCTCGGTTACGCGGCCGCCGAAGTGGTCAACAAGATCAACCCCAGCGATATCCACGATCCGCAGGAAGTGATCGAGCGCGCCGCGGCGTTGAGCGTCGAGCTCGGCACGACGATCACGCCCGGCTTCGAAGCCCTGGTGTTCAAGGCATCGCGCGGCATCGAGGATATCTACGAGCTCACCTATTCACGCAAGGACGGCGCCAGGTTCCCGGCCCTGGTGTCGGTGACGGCCTTGCGCGATGCGCACGGTGCCATCATCGGCTATCTGCTGATCGGCACCGACAACTCCGCGCGCAAGCAGGTCGAGAAGGAATTGCACGAGGCGAGGGCGGTGGCGGAAAAAGCCAACCGCGCCAAGACCGACTTCCTGTCGAACATGAGTCATGAGCTGCGCTCGCCGCTCAACGCGATCCTGGGCTTCGCGCAGTTGCTGGAAGCCGGCGATCCGCCGCAAACCGCCGAACAGAAAATGAGCACCGGGCACATTCTGCAGGCCGGCTGGTACCTGCTGAACCTGATCAACGAAATCCTCGATCTCGCCATGATCGAGTCCGGCAACCTGCAGTTGTCATTGGAGCCGATGTCGCTCGGCGACGTGATGGTCGATTGCCAGACGATGATCGAGCCGCAAGCGCAGAAGCACGGCATCTCCATGCGATTCCCGAAAGTGGAGCAACCGGATTTCGTGCTCGCCGACCGCACGCGCGTGAAGCAGATTCTCATCAACCTGCTTTCCAATGCGATCAAGTACAACCAATCGGGCGGAAAAGTCGTCGTCGAGTGCGCCGTGATTTCCGATGAGCACATCAGGATCAGCGTCAAGGATTCAGGCCCGGGCCTTTCACCGGAAAAGATCGCGCAACTCTTTCAACCTTTCAATCGCCTCGGCCAGGAAGCGCACGGCGAGGAGGGGACCGGCATCGGCCTGGTCATGACCAAGCGACTGGTGGAGCTGATGGGTGGCGTCATCGGCGTGAAGAGCGTGGTCGGCCTGGGCAGTGAGTTCTGGGTCGATCTCATCCGCGCGGTGGAGCCACAGCTTTCCGACGACGTCGTCGTAGCCAAGGCGTTCGAGTCGGGCGAAGTGGCGAGTGACGACGCACTGCGCACGCTGCTCTACATCGAAGACAACCCGGCCAACATGAAGCTCGTGGAGCAGATCATCGCGCGCCGTCCGAACATGCGCCTGCTGTTGGCGGGAGAGGCGATACTCGGCATCGAGCTGGCGCGCATCCATCAGCCGGAGGTGATCCTGATGGACATCAATCTACCGGGCATCAGCGGCATCAGTGCGCTGAAGCTCATCGGCGAGGATCCGCTCACGCAACACATCCCGGTGATTGCCATCAGTGCCAACGCCATGCCGCACGACATCGAGAAGGGCCTCGAAGCCGGCTTCTTCCGCTATCTCACCAAGCCCATCAAGGTCACCGAGTTCATGGAGACCGTCGACCAGGCGCTGGAATTCGCCAGGACGGCGGCGACCCGCGAAGTTCTCAAAGGAGCCGCGTGATGATCGACAACACCGCCATTCTCAACGCGAAGATACTGATCGTCGATGATCTCGAAGCCAACGTGCAGCTGCTCGAGCAGATGCTGCGCAACGCGGGCTACACGGCCATCTCCTCGACGATGAATCCGAAGGAGGTCAGCGCGCTGCACTATGCCAAGAGCTTCGACCTGATCCTGCTCGACCTGCTGATGCCCGGCATGGATGGGTTCCAGGTCATGGCGGACCTCAAGCTGATCGAGAATCGCGGCTACCTGCCGGTGCTGGTGATCACGGCGCAACCCGACCACAAGCTGCGCGCCTTGCAGGCCGGCGCCAAGGATTTCGTGAGCAAGCCGTTCGATCTCGTCGAGGTGACGACCCGCATCCACAACATGCTGGAAGTGCGGCTGCTGTACCAGCAGCTGGAGAGGCACAACCAGCAGCTCGAGCTGACCGTGGCCAGTCGAACCGTGGATCTGCGTGAAAGCGAAGCCCGCTTTCGCCGCATGACCGATCTGTCGACCGACTGGTATTGGGAGCAGGACGTCGCCGGGCGCGTCACCCAGGTCTCCGGGCCGGCGCTCGAGATGCTCGGCAGGCGCAGCAATGATTTTCCGGTTGGTGGCGCTGACAACACCGGCGTGCGCTGGAACGAAGTGGAGCGCGCCGCGCTAGAAGAGAACATCACTGCGCGGCGACCCTTCCTCGACCTCATCTACAGCCGGACGAACGCCAATGGCTCACTGCAATATTTTCAGGTGAGCGGTGAGCCGATCTTCGACGTGTCGGGTTGCTACACCGGATATCGTGGCGTCGGCATGGACGTCACCGCGCACATGCGCCTCGTCGCGGTTCAGGCTCAACCCTAGTTGGGCTGAGTCACCGTGCTCGCGTCGAGCGTGACGGCGGTCTGTGACAGCAGGCGGCCGTTCACGGTCGCACCGGTCGCGAGCGATATGCCGGTTTGCGAGAGCACGATGCCCTCGAGATGCGCGGTGGTGTCCAGCGCGACCGCACCAAACGTCTGCCAGAAAACGTTCTTGGCCAAAGCGCCACCTGCCAGATGCACGCGGGTGCCGGCAGCCTGCGTGATGCCGCCGGAGATCTGGAAGATCCAGACGTCATTGGCGCCACCGTTGAGCGTGACGTCGGTGGCGATCAGGACTCCGGTGCCCCACTTGTAGAGGCCCGGAACCAGGACCAGCCCGCCGATGCTACCGCTGCCGAGCTCGGTGAAATCGGGCGTGACTCGCCCGGCGGCATCTGTGTAGGCCGTCTGCATGTTGCTGACGGCGGTGGTCAGGTTCGCGGGAGTGGGCGACGTGTAGTTAGCAGCGAAGACCGATCCGATCACCTGGCTGGCGATCGAGAACGTGCCTGCGGCATCCGCTGCGAGCGAGAAACCGGTGATCGCCGTCGAGTCGATCGGACTCACGCCGATATTGCCGGTCACCGTCGAAGCCGGAACCGTCGATATTCCCGACTTGGCGAGAACCGCGAACGTCCCCGCGGTTCCAAGATCGACCGGCGCCGGGCCTGCCGCGGTCGCGGTGCGCGTCGTGAAAGTCCAGGTCTTGTTGGTGGCCAATGCGTTGCCGGCCATGTCCTTGGCGCCGGTGTTCATCGTCGCGGTGAACGTGGTATCGGCGGTGAGATTGACGCTCGGATTCAGCGTTGCAACCTGGCCTTCGTACGAGACGGCGCCGGGAACCGGAGTCGAGCCCTGCGCAAGCGTGAAGCTCGTGGCGGTAATGGTCGTGCCATCCATCGCTTCGCTGAAGAGCACTTTGATATTGGCGTCGGTCGCGGCGGTGGCGGCGAGTGAGGGCGTCGTAGCGCTCACGGTCGGTGCGGAGATGTCCGCGTTCACCGGCGTCGCAACCTGTTCATTGGCGCCGCCACCACATCCGGTTATGAGAGCGGCCAGCAGCAATGACGCAGGCCACATCAAGGGTCGAGCGAATTTTTGAATTCCGTTCACGTGATTCTTCCTGGGAGAGCAAATGTAGTGGCGACTATCCGCCAGCATCGCGGAAAGATCGGTCCGGTAGCGGACGCTTCCCTGGAGATAAAGGGCTCTGCGAGGGGCCCGCTGACGGGAACTGGCGGTCTCACACCGCAGAAGCTATGGTTACGCCGTGCGCAAGAGTCTCGTGAAACCGCTGATCTATGTCCTGGTGGCCGCGCAGCTGATGCTGGCCGTGCCTGCCATGGGATCGAGCTCGACACCCTGCGAGCAGATGGGCATGGCCGCGGCGAGTACCGTGGATCATTGCCCCTGCTGCCCGGATGGCGCGCAGTCCATGAAAGAATGCCTGGCGACGTGCACGCTCGCGGTCGCGGCGCTGCCGGGCATGCAAGTGTCATCGCATTCGTCGGCACCATCAGTGCGTGTCGACGCGCCACTCTCCGCGCCACCCGACTCCCTCTCCGAACCGCCACTCAAACCCCCGCCGATTCGCTGATCAGCTTCTTTCGAGTTTCCCGCTGATCGAATTCCGGAGGGTTCCCATGAACCTTGTTTGTTCAACGCTGGCAGGCGTGGCCCTGTTGGCAACCACGTTCATTGCGAACGCGAAGCCCATCGCCTTTTCGCATGGCACCACGGTGATGGCCGAGTACGGCGCCGGCACCATGAAAGAGGCGCAGGTGTTCTACGCGCCGAAGTATTTCCTGTCGCTTGGCGGCGGATACCTGGAGCTCGACAGTGACCTCGATCATCGTCGCCGGGAGATCACCTACGCCCGCGTGAACTACCTGGCGAAGCGCTGGAACATGGAGTCGGCGCAGGCCAACGTGTTCACCTGGGGCGGCGTCGGGCAGGGATACGCGAGCGAGACGAACGATCATTCGTTCGTCGCCAATGCCGGCGCGCAGATCGACTACGAAACGCGCCGCGTGTATTCGTCGCTCAAGACGGATCTGTTCAGGTCCGCCGACTTTTCCCATCGCATCGACACGCTGCAGTTGGGCCTGGCGCCGTACAAACACGACTACGACACGCTCGCCACCTGGGTGGTGGTGCAGGCGCGGCGCTACACCGGAGAAATCCACGACGGCACCGAATGGGCGTTGCTGTTGCGCCTCTTCAAGCGTGGCGCGTGGATCGAAGCCGGCGTCACGGGCGAAGGCAAGCTGCAAGCCATGGCCATGGTCAACTTTTGAAATTGGAGAGGCACGTGAAAAAGACATTGCTGTTTACGATTCTCGCGTTCATGAGCACTGCTGCCGCCGCGGACACCATCGAGATGAAGGTGTACGGCCTGGTGTGCGGCTTTTGCGCGCAGGGCATCGAGAAGACGCTGCGCAAGAATCCTGCAACCGAAGATGTGGTGGTGAGCCTCGAAGAAAAGCTCGTCGCCATTGCCACGCGCCCGGGAACCGACATTCCCGACGCGGACCTCACCAAGGCGCTCACCGATGCGGGCTATGACGTGAAGGGCATCGCGCGCACGCAGCGGACGATGGTTGATATTCGCGCCGCGATCAAGAAGGGCGCGAAGTGATCGACCCCCTGCGGCGCAACGTCGGTTTCGCCTTCGGCACTTTGCTGGCGAGCACGGCGACGCTGCTGTGCTGCGTGTTGCCGGCGGTGCTGGTGTCGCTGGGTGCGGGCGCGGTGCTGGTGGGATTGGTGTCGTCGTTTCCGCAGCTGGTGTGGTTGTCGGAGCACAAGGTGTGGGTGTTCGGCATCGCCGGTGTGTTGTTAGCCGCAAGCGGCGTCATGATCTGGCGCGCACGCAGCCTGCCGTGTCCGGCGGACCCGGCGGCGGCGCGCGCCTGCACGCGGCTGCGAAACGTGAGCACCGCGCTGTACGGGGTGTCGGTGCTGTCGTTCGCGGCCGGTGCCTTGTTCGCTTTCGTGCTCTAGCGGCGGTGGGTTCAGTGCCTCCGCTTCCTGCCCTTGACGTCGATCGTCACTGCGCCGTGCGCGCTGGTGATGCCGTCGCTCGCGCTGAGCTCGAGCCTGTATGAGCGGTCATCGAGATCTGCATGGCGGCGGACCGACAACTCGCCGGTATCGCGATCGACCTGGAAAATCCAGGCGCCGCTTCCGCCAGTGATCTGCCAATTGCCGACCGGCTGGTTATCGGCATCCGTGACGCTCACCTCGCCGATACGCGCCCACGGCCACTGCGTGTACGCGGTGAACTTCTGGCCGGCGGAAATCTGCGGCGCATGATTGTCGAAGTAGCGCTTGGCGAACTCGAGGAACGCCGGTGCGTCGAGCGCATCGGTATGTCCGCCGTCGTGGTAGCGGAAGCCGAGATCGCCTTCGGAGTACGCCACGTTCACCTGCGGCTTCTCGTCGGGCATGATCATGCCCTTGCCGCCTAACAACTCGTAGACGGGTGAGGCTTCGACGGTGGTCAGGAACATCCCGTAGGGATCGGTCCAGGAATCCTGTGTGCCACCGTTGAGGAACACCGGACGCGGTGCCACCAGCGACAGCAGCGAATGCGCGTCCACCGGGAGCTTCTCGATCTTGCGCGGGAGGTATCGTCCGGGCTCGAGCTCGCCCATCCAGTTCATGAACGCCCCGGCCATCCAGTGGTATTCCTGGTCCCAGGCGGAATTCTCCAGGTCCTGCCCCCAGTGACGGCGATTCATCTTGGTGCCCAGGCTGCCACCGCAGCTCGGGTAGCCAATCGCGAGCCGCGGCTCGTAGGCCATCGCGACCAATGTCGCTTTGCCATAGCGTGAATGCCCGGTGACACCGATCTTGGTCGCATCCACGTCCGGGTCGGTCTCGAAGTAGTCGATGAACCGGCTGATGCCCCAGCTCCACGCAGCCAGCGTTCCCCAGTCGCTCGGCTTGCGCCAGTTGCCCTTGTTCACGAGGCCGATGAGGTAGCTAGTAAGGAAGGTGCCGCCGGTATCGAAGGTGCCATTGGCGAACGCAAAGTCCGGCTGCAGCGTGTTGGAGTTGTACGCCAGCACGCCCCAGCCATACGGCGCCACGCGTGCCAACCAGGCGTCCGGACTGTTGCTGAACGTGACGATGACGGGCACTGGCCCGGTGTGGTTGGCGGGAATGCGCAAAATGCCCGTGAGAGTCGGCACGTTGCGCACTTCGGGATAACCCGACGTATCGATCGCTCCAGTGATTGCCTTCTGGACATACGGTGTCTGCCCCGCGCCGGTACCGCCGGTGGTCTCAACGACCGTGAAAGTGACCTTCGGCGTGTTCTTCGGAATCACGCCCCACATCAGCGTTTCGACGTTTTGCTTGATCTCGGGACGCTTGAGCAGCCACCACTCCTCGGGCGAATCGATTCTGCGCATGTGCGCGCGGCCGTGGCCACGGCCGCCTTTCCTCTCGCGCAGCGCGAGCAGGTCGATGGGGGTGTAATCGCCCACGCGCCAGGCTTCCGGTCCCGGGAAAAGGCCGTCCGGGTGATCGTCGTAGTTGTTCCACAAGCCATTTCCGGAACGCGTGATCGTGTGTGCCGCGTCGTCGGTCCAATTGCCTTCCGGGTTGTTAGGGTCTGATGGGCGGCTGCCCGGAGGCGCGTGGCTGTCTTCGAGCTTCGGCGGCAGGGCGGGCAGCGTGACCCCTAACTGCCACAACATCTGGTCGCGATCCATGACGCGATCGACGGTGGCCGGCGGAAACGCGGGAAAAGGACTGGGTGGAGGTGGAGCGTGTGAATGATCAGCGAGTGTCACACCAATGAATCCAACAGACGTCGCCGCGAGCGCAGCGACTCCTCGTGCGTGATGACGAAACATGTTGTTCCCCTTCGTAAGAAATTGCGCGCGCTAACTAAGCGCGGCGCGACTTTACGCCCCGCAAATGTAGTTTGTCTTGCGCGCTGTTCTTCGGTCGGAATCGTCTGACGCGATCTTCCACGAAAGTGGGTGCCGACCCGTCACGCGCGCAGCACGGCAATCGTAACGCTGACTACGGCGATGAAATTCAAGAGGGCCGAGGCCGCGTGCGAGAACTCCCATCGGTCGCGCAGCAATTGCCAGTCGTCGGATACCTGGGTCCAGTTGCGCGTGGCCTTGTTCACGGGAAACGTGAACACCCAGAAGACGACCTGCGTGGCGACCATCGCGAGGAAGCCGATGAGCGCGGGCGCGAAGGCGGCTTCATTGGCGGACAACACCAGGATGAACGTCGCGATCAGCGCGCCGATCACCACGAATGCGCTCATGTTCCAGCCGCGATATAAGCGCTGTACGAGGAGATAAGCCTCGCGCGTCATCGGCAGTTTGTTGGGCAGCTCCATGACATGCGCCATGGAGGGTACGAGCGCCAATGCGCAGAGCACCACCGCGAGCAGCTCGATCAGCGAGATGGGTTCCATGTTGAATCTCCAGCGCCGAGCATGCGCAGGGAAGCCGGAAGCTGCTGTAGGTATTCGGACCGATTCGCTATCAGCAAATTTTCCGGGTTAACATTCCGTCCATGAATGCATCGGAACGCATCTCGGAAAGAATCGCGGCACTTGGCGACTGGCGCGGCGAAACGCTGGCCAGGATGCGCAAGCTCATCCACGCCGCGGACCCGGACGTCGTCGAGGCCTGGAAGTGGATGGGCACCCCGGTCTGGGAGCACGACGGCATCATCTGCACGGGCGAGACTTACAAGGACAAGGTGAAGCTCACGTTTGCCAAGGGTGCGTCGCTCAAGGATCCGGCGCGTCTCTTCAACTCGAGCCTCGACGGAAACATGCGCCGCGCGATCGACATCTCCATTGGCAAGGAAGTTGACGCGTCCGCTTTCAAGACGCTCGTTCGCCAGGCGGTAGCGCTCAACAGTTCTGGCAAGAAGAAGCCGGCGAAAAAGAAGAAGTGAGTCATCGCGGTTTGCCGGTGCGGCGCCGGCGAATGACGAGGCCGTAGCCGATCAGGTTCATGGCGATCAGCACGCCGAGCGCCAGGTATTGCCCGCTGCGTGTGAGCCCCGTGGGATAGATGATCGGGCCGAGGTAGTGGGTGATGAACCCGCCGTAGTACGTGCCTTCGCCGGCGAGCTCGCGGAAGTGATTCTCGAGCGGTGTGAGCGGGCAGAGGTTGCCGGAGAGCTCGATGTACACGCCCCACGCGAGTGCCGGCAGATGCAGCCAGATCACCCGCCACCAGCGCAAGACGAGAAACGAGCCCGCGAGCGCGAAGGCGATGAACAGGAAATGAAACGCCATGACGGCGTCGGCGGCGAAACTAGCGAACATTCACTTCGCTCCAGTCGAGCCGCTCCTCGATCTGGTGAAACGCGTCGTCGCCGATCTCGGCGGTCTCGAGCATGCGCACCAGCGCCTGGCGCTGGGTGGCGAGAATGCGCGCGCGCAGATCGTTGCGGGCGTCGCGCGCGGTATCGGAGGCCTCGTTTGCGCGGGTCGGGTGATGCGTCACGAACTCATCGCGCAACAGGTGCGCGGTGGGTGACTTGTCGCCGTCGATTATTTCCGCCGCGATTTGCGCGAGCCGTGATTGCGCGTTGTGCACCTCTTTTTCCACCGCGCCGTCGTCACGAATGCCGAGCAGGTGAATCAACGGCCGCAGCGTCACGCCCTGCACGATGAGCGTGCCCACCACCACGCAGAAGGCGCACAGCAGGATCAGCTCGCGATAGGGAAATGCCTCCGGCAAGGCATAGGCCGCGGCGAGCGTGACGATGCCGCGCATGCCGCACCAGCTCACCACCAAGCTACCGCCGACCGTTGGCACATAGGAGCCCGGCCAGCTGCCGGCTCCGAAGAAACGCTTCTTGATGACCGCCGCGCGGTGATAGGTGAAGATCCAGGCGATGCGGACCAGCACCACGATGGCCAGCACCGCGGCGGCGATCCGCAGGTATTCCGTGCGCTGCGCGCCTTCGAGCGACGAGAAGATAGGTCCCAACTGCAGCCCGATGAGCACGAATGCGAGCACGTTGAGAACGAAGACCACCGTTTCCCAGACGGCGTATGCGGGCAGGCGCATTCGCGCCGGCGTGACGCCGAGATTCACGCGCGAGGCGGTGATCGCGAAAGTCACCAGCGTGACGATCGCCGAGAGGCCGATCTCGTCGGCGAGGATCCAGACGCCGAAAGTGGTGACGAACTGAATGACGATGGCACTGGAAACATCGGTGATGTGTTGCAGCGTACGCACCGTGATGTGCGCGAGCGTAAACCCGACCAACACGCTGCCGATGATGGCCAGCGCCTGCGGGCCGAGGCTGGCGGTGGTGAACGTGGTGCCCATGGCGGCGGTCACGGCGAGTCGATAGATGAGCAGGGCGGTGGCGTCGTTCAACAGGCTTTCGCCTTCGAGGATCACCACCATGCGATGCGGAATACGCAGTTGGCGCAGGATCGCCGAGGCCGCCGCGGCGTCGGGCGGCGAGACGATGGCACCCAGTGCGATGGCAGCGGCCCAGGGCATCCCCGGCACCATGGCGTGAACCAGCCAGGCCACCGCGAAGGTGGTGATGCCCACGGCGATGACCACGAGGCACATGACCGGGACCCAGAAACGCTTGAGATCGCGCAATGATGTGTCGTACGCCGCATCCAGGAGCACCGGCGCAACGAAAAGCGCCAGGGTGAGTTGCGGATCGAGCTTGAATTCCGGGGTGTTCGGCAGCAGCGCCAGCGCGGTGCCGCCGAGCGCCAGCAGCGAAGGAAAGGGCAATTTGAGGTGGCGCGCGACGGCGGTGAGCGCGACCGCACCGGCGAGGAGGACCAGCAACCACTCAAAGTCATGCATGCGCGCAGTCTATCGGTGACAGAATCGACCCGATGTCAAAGATACGCAAACGCCTGCTGGGTGGCGAAATCCTCGAAGTACCGGTCGGAGCCCGATTCGGCTACGTGCAATATCTGGGCGAGCATCGGGAGTACGGCGATACGGTGCTGGTGAATCCGACGCTCCACGAGCGCCAGGCGCATTTTCCGGCGCGCTTCTTCGCCAGCGGGTATGTGGCGTTCTATCCCGCGAGCGATTCGGTAACGCAGAAAATTGCCGAAGTCGTGGCGCAGTCCTCGCCGCCCGAGGTTCCCAAGCGCTTCCGCCGTCCCGGCGTGACGCTCAAGGACGGAGTCGTCGAGAGCTGGGTCATCGAAGGCGGTTGGCGTCACGTGGTGCGTGAAACGCTCACGGCCGACGAGCGCAGCCTGCCGATTGCCGGCGTGTGGACCCAGAAATTCCTCGGCGAACAGATCGCCAAGGGCTGGACGCCGGCGACCGACGGGCGTTAGGCGAGGCCGGCGCCACTCACGGCATCGGCACTGTTGCGACACCGGGAGCGCAGGCGCAGGCGGTCTCGCTCGTGCCATCCGACTGGTTTGCCGCCTGGCCGGCGCACACGAACGGCCGAGCTCGTGGAATCTTCGTGGTGACCCCGGGCCGCGTCGCCGTTGACATCGACCGCAAGACTTTTTGGTCCCCTGGCGGCATCTGTTCGGCGATGCATTGATCGAGGGGCACGTCGGCAATTTCCAGTACATCGGCAGCGGGTCGCACCAGCCACACCGCCCCCTGGCACGCATTGACGAGAATCAGGTCGCCCGTCACGCGGCCGTCCGCGGAAGGTTTTGAATTTCGTGCCAGAGCGGCATCGTTGCTCTTCCACTGTACGCAATTCGCGGCCGCATGATTTACGGCAACGGGCTTGCTCGCTTCCGCGGCCGCCGCCGCGGCGTTGTGATCGATGCGATGTGAGTTGTCGGCGATGCCGCAGCTCTGCATCGACACGCGCCGGAGATTTTCCATGTAGCGCAGATTGAACACCGGCTTGGCGATGTATGCGTCCGCCGCCTTGTCGCTCGTGCAGCGGCAGAACGCTTCATGGTCCGTGCGCTCGGTCTTGTAATAGCTGTCGCAAGCGGTGAACACATAGTTCGAGATCGTCGGTTTGTCGGCCGGGCACAGGGCCGCGACCTCGGGGACGATGTTCTGCCACGGCTGCGTGGGCGCCGCTGCTTGCCGTGCTTTGACCTTCCCGGCGAGGCAGGCGCAATTGACGTAGGCGGATTGCTGCACGTTGGCGGCGCACTCGGCTTCCACATCCGCGGCCGTCGCGGCTGACCACGCAAATGTCATGAGCAGCGCGATCGCGGATCGGGTGCCATAGCTCTTTGTTTTCATCGCGCCACCGTAGCAAATTTTCCAGGGTTTCGATTAAACCGCTCCTCCATCCGTTGGACATTTGTTTGATAGAACACGGGCTAAAGGGGGAATCGTGGCGACTCGCACGCCGTATTCCTCCGGAGAATACAAATGGTTGCAGTCGTCTCCGGATCCGGTTTAGGGCTCTTCACGACGACGCGCGGAGGCGACTCACAAGTCGGCCGCGGCAACGAGAACGTCTTCGTCAACACGACGAACGGCAATCTCGTCATCCAAAGCCTGGACGAAAACGTCGCGGCGCTCGGGCTCGATCTGTCGCTGGTCCGTACCTACAACTCCCAGGGCACGGCCGACGAGGACAACAACGACGGCTGGCGACTCGGCGTTCACCAGCGCCTGTACGGGCTGACCGGAACGGTGAACACAGCCAGCAGCACCATAAAGAAGGTGTTCGGCGATGCTTCCGAGGTCACCTATACCTATGACACGGCGCTTGCGGCCTACGTGTCGACCGACGGCGACGGTGCGCACGACACGCTGACGTGGAACGCGAGCACCTCGCGGTGGACCTGGACCGACGGCAGCGCCCGTGTGCGCGAGACCTACAACTGGGTCTCGAATGTCGGCCGTATCCAGACCTCGATCGACCCGAATGGCAACACGGTCAACTATTTCTACAGCGCGTCGAACCTGCTCACACGCGTGCAGATGGCCGCCGCATCGCCGGTGGTCCAGGACGTCTTCTTCGACTACTACACGACGGCTGGGTCGACCACCGATCTGGAGAAGCTCCGCGTCGTTTCGACCGACGCATCGGGCACGACCACGCAGTCACTGACGCGCTACACCTACGACGCTCAGCACCGGCTGGTCACGGTCAAGACGGACATGGACCTCGCCGACCAGGCGCTCGACAACAGCAAGGCCTACGTCACCACGTATACCTACGACGGCACGAGCTATCGCGTCGCGTCGATCACGCAGACGGGTAACACCTCGAGCAACGTGATCTCGAAGACGAGCTTCACGTACATGTTGTTCGGTGGCACGTGGCGCGTGCGCACGGTGCAGGACGGGGAAGCGCGGGTCACGACGTATAACTACTCGGAGGTGACCAATCCGGGCGGAAACAATTCGCAACCGTTGACGCCGCCGGGCTGGAGCGTCCCCGAGCGGTTGAGCCAGCAGGGGCAGAGCACGGCCAGTCTTCCGAAGGTGGCATTCGATGCCAACGGAAATGCGTTCGCGCTGTGGAACGCCGACATCACGAGCGGCAAGGACTCGCGCGACATCACCGTGCGTCGCTATGACCGTGCAACCAACACCTGGGGAGCGGAGATCGTCATCGACACGGGTGGCGCCACGCAGACCGCCCGCGTATCCCAGCTCGCGGTCGATGAAGTCGGAAACGCGCTCGTGGCCTGGTCGCAATCCGACGGCGCGGGCACGTATTCGGTTTACGCCTCTCGTTACACGGTTGCCTCCAACACCTGGAGCGCGACCCCGGATCTCCTCGAGAACCTGTCGACCACTGCCGAAGCCGAACAGACCGCGAGCCTCGCGGTGGCGATCACCTCGGCGACCGCGGCCGCGGTGAGCTGGGTGCAGAGCGACGGCAGCTTCAACACCACCTATGTGTCGCGCTGGAATGGCACCGCGTGGAGCGCGGCGGCCGCAGTTGAATCCGCGGCTAACAACACCACGCAGACGACGCTGTCGATGGATACGGCGGGCAATGTCATCGTCACCTGGGTGCAGCCGAATGCGAGCGCGGTCGACACCATCTACGCCAACCGTTTCGATGCGACGGCAGGCACCTGGTCGGGGCCACAGGCGTTGAGCGCCGCCGGCGTGATCAGCGCACGCCCGCAAATCGCAATGGACTTCGCCGGCAACGCATTCGCGGTATGGATCCAGGGAACAGACCTGGTCGGGCGCCGCTACGACAAGGCGAGCAACGCCTGGCAGGGCACGCAGACATTCGATACGGGCGCCAACCCGGTTCAGTCGCCGTCGCTCGCCATGGACCGGCAGAGCGGCGCGGGCATCGTCGCCTGGCTTCAAAATGATGGCACGGCGGACTCCGTGCATTCGCGGCGCTTCACCGGCACCGGCACTTCGCTGAATGGCACGGTCGACCTGCTCGAGACGGGCAATCAGGTAGTGGTCCCGGTTTGGCAGCAGAGCACGGGCAGCCTGGCGACTGCGATGCGCGGTTCGCAAGCGGTGGTGATGTGGTGCCAGGAAGCGCGGCTCGATGGCCGGAACTACCCCTTCGACGTGATGGCCGCGCGCTTCAACGGCAGCGCCTGGCAGGCGCCCGAGTTCCTTTCCAACGCGGTGGGTCTTGGCAGTGGCTTCTTCACCAGCATCGCCATCGACGCGCAGGGCAACATCGGCGCGATCTACGACCAGTTCTACGGCGACAGCGGCGTGTACTTCACGCGCTACAGCGCGCCATCCGCGTGGAGCGGTCCGAATTCCCTCAGCGACCCCGCAAAGCAATCGTATTTTTCGAAGACGGCCACCGACGCCAACGGCAACATTTTCACCACCTGGATCACCGCCGCCCCCAACAACACGTCCGTGAACGTCATGGTGCGGCGCTACGACCGGGGCACCAACACCTGGGGCGCGGCGGTCACGCTGTCCACTCTCGGCTCCGCGCTTGCGCTGGGCGAGACGCAGATATCCGTCGATGAGTACGGCAACGCCATCGTCGTGTGGCAGGCCGACTACTCGAGTGGCGTTCGCGCGCTCTATGCCAATCGCTTCAGTGCCGTGACGGGCGCCTGGGGTGCGCAGGAGCTGATCCAGAATGGCACCCAGCCCGTGGACATCCTGCGTCCGGGTGGTTTTGCGGTGCAGATGTCGGGCGGCAATGCCGTCATCGCCTGGCTGCAAAAAAACGGCAGCGTCTCCGATGTCTGGGTCGCGCGTTACGCGGCTGGCGCGTTCGTCGCACCGGTGTCGCTCGAAAGCGGCGCGGGCAACGCGTACTACGTGTCGGCCACCATCGACAAGGCGGGCAACATCGGCGTCGCCTGGCAGCAGACGGATACCACGCTCGCGGTGGAACGCGTGTACACCAACCGCTTCACGGCAAGTAGTTCGACGTGGAGTGGCGCGACGACGCTGAGCGGTACGGCGGCGGCGACGGCGCCGCAGATCGGCTACGACGCGGCGGGCAACGGGATCGCAATCTGGTCGCAGGGCAACGACGTGTTCGCCAATCGCTACGACGCGACGGCGGGCTGGGGCACCGCCGCGGCCATCGACAATGTGACCGGCGCCGCCGAGAGCACCACGCTCACGGTAGACAGGCAGGGCAATGCCATCGCAGCCTGGATCCAGACGGACGCCGGCGGCATCAAGAGCCTGTACGCGGCGCGTTACACCCTCGGCAGCGGCTGGAGCGCCGCGGCGTTGCTCGAAACTTCGAACCTGGTGGTGCGCACCAATCCCGGCACCGCCGCGGTCGTGGTCGCCACGGCCATACACGGCAACTACGCGGCAGTGACCTGGCTGCAAAAAACCCCGGCCGGCGATCCTAACAACCTGGTCAGCACCGAAGCCTGGGTCAATCGCTGGAATGGCAGCGCGTGGTCCGGCGCGGAGATGGTGTCGCAATCCGCCGGCATCAACGGTTTCGACCCCAGCGTCGCCGTCGACCAGCAGGGCGATACCACCGTCACTTATTCCCGCTATTCGGATCTCAGCCAGATCTTCGTCAATCGCTACAGCGTCAACACGCCGTGGAGTGGCGAGTCCGCGCTGTTCCTGAGCAGTGAATCGCCGGGAACCGTGCGCACCGCCTATGACGCGGCGGGCAACGGCTTCGCGGCGTGGACGGGTTTCGTCGGCGGCGTCACGACCATGTACGTGAGCCGCTACGACAAGGCCACCAACGCCTGGCAAACGCCGGTGGCCGTCGACAGCTACGCCACGGGTAGCGCGAGCTGGTGGTTGCCCACGATCTCGGTCGACGACGCCGGCAATGCGGTGCTTGCCTGGTCACGCCAGGATGGCACGACCTACAACATGTATGTCAGCCGCTATTCGGCGCGCGGCCGCGCCTGGAGCGCCGCGCTCATCATCGACACCTCGTCGCAACCGGTCACAGCGGGAGCGACGCCAAAGCCCGCCAATATTCAGAGTGCGATCACCTCGGAGACCAACGCGGCCGTGGTCTGGCTGCAGAGCAACGGCAGCGTCGACGACGTCTACGTCTCACGCTGGAACGGACTGACCTGGACCACCACGCTGGTCGACAACGGCAGCGCCGCGGCCTCCAACGTGGGCGTGGCAGTGGACCTCGACGGCAATGTCACGGCCACCTGGCTGCAGTCCGACGGAACCGCGGCCAGTGTGTTCCAGGCGCGCTACACCGCGACCAGTGCCACGACAGGTAGTTGGAGCACCGCCGCGCAACTCGACCTGGTGAACACCGCGGTCTCGCGGCCGCTCATCGGCTTCGATGCCTTCGGCAACGGCGTCGCGGCCTGGATCCAGGGCAACGACGTCTATACGTCGCGCTTCGACCGGGCGGCTAACAACTGGACCACGCCGGCTTCGATCAGCACCGGCACCAATCCGCCCGAATACGCGGTCTTGTCCATCGACTCGATGGGCAATGCGGTGCTCGCCTGGGTTCGCAACGACGGTACGGCCAATTCGGTGTACGCGAGCATCCTCAAGCCGGGCGGAACCTGGAGCGCGGCCGCGTTGCTCGAGACCTCCAATCTCGGTGTGGGTACCAACTACGGTGCCGGGATCAACGTCGCCGTGGCCATGCGCGCCGGGTTTGCAGTCGTCGCCTGGAATCAGCAGGCGCCCTGGGGCACCAACATCAACGCCGCGAATCTCTACCAGGCGCGCTGGAATGGCACGAGCTGGAGCGCGCGCGAGCAGATCGACAACAATACCGAGAACAATGGCGGGTTCTACGCCTCGGTGGGCATCGACGCGCAGGGCAACACCTTTGCGCACTTCCCGCATTGGCGCGGTACCGACAATCGCACCTATTACAACCACTACACGGCCGACAGCAGCTACACGCAGACCACGGTGTCCGACGGCTTCGGCCGCGTGACCATCTACAAGCACGACTCGCGCGGGCGGCTGATGTCCGTTTCCTCGCCGCCCATCGACGGCGTGCGCGACGAGACGCGGTTCCAGTATGACCGTGACGGCAACGTCAACGCCGTCATCGAAAATGCGGGCGTGACCGGTGCGTCGCGCACCACCGTGATGATCTATGACACGCGCGGCAATCGCGTCATCATGCGCGCGCCCGATGGCACGACCACGCGGCGCACGTACGACGCCAACAATCAGGTCACCGTCGAAACCGTGTACATGGCTCCGGATCTCGCCGGAGGCCCGACGCAGCCGCCGCTGACCACGCGCTACTACTACGATAGCGCTTCGAACCTGCGTTTCGTCGTATCGCCCGACGGCCGGGTGACCGAACATCGCTACTTCTCGAGTGGCACGCTCGGCGAGCGGCAGTACAGTTTTGTCTACACCGCGAACGTGTATTCGAACGCCGCGTACTCGATGAGCGACCTGACGACCTGGGTTGGCCAGGCGGCCAATGTCGCCAATCTCGAGCGCACCGAGTACACCTATGACGGCCGCGGCAACATGCTCACGGCGAAGGTATGGGCCACCACGGACGCGAACGGCAATGGCACGGGAACCGCGTCGCTGACGCGCTATCAATACGACCAGCGCGGGTTGCTGAAGACCAGGATCGAGCCGCGCGGCGAGCTGACCAGCACCGGGCCCACCGACTACATCACCTCGTACACCTACGATGCGATGCGGCGCGTCACCCTCGTCACCGAGTGGCTGACCAGCACCAACACGCGCACGGTCAGGTCCATCACCTACGACGACGCGAACAACCGTGTCGTCACGACGCTGGCGAACGGGCTCGTCTCGACGGCGCTCTACGACAAGTCCGGCAAGTTGATCAGCGAGAGCAAGAGCAGCGGCGCGACCACCTTTGGCACGACCTCGTTTGCCTACGACTACAACGGCCGGCTGATCATGACCACGTTGCCGGTGGGCGACGCCGCCGGAATCACCGTCAGTGGCACCGAGGTCCGGACCTTCGTGGTTTACGACGACCTCGGTCGAAAGGTGGGCGACGTCGATGGCGACGGCACGCTCACGCAATATTTCTATAACCGCTTCGACCAGGTCATCAGGACCATCCGCTATTCGTCGCTGCTGTCGGGCACGACGCTGAACGATCTCTATACCTACGGATCGGCCACGGGATCTGCCTCCGGTCATCCCATAACGATCAAGAAACTCGTCGACAGTCTCGCCATCGTGCCGGGTCGCGATCCCGCCAACGACCAGGTGGTCTACAACACCTACGATTCAGCGGGGCGGCTCGCGGCGACGGTTGAGGTCCTGCTGACCTACGACGCAACTCAAATCATCGGCGGCATCAAGCGCTTCTATTACAACGGAGCGCGGCTGACCGATGCAGTGACGTACTACTTCCGGCCGCTGATGGCGAAAGATGCGACGGAGTTCTCGCTGGTGCAGCTCGACCAGCTGATGGCGCCGTATCTCGATGCGAGCAAGGACCGACGCACTCGCAATTTCTACGACGGTGACGGGCATCTCATCGCGATGCTCGACGCGATGGGTTACCTGACCGAGAACAAGTACGACGCCGGCGGCCGACTCATCAAGACCCTCCAGTACGCCAACGTGACGCCGGCGGCGAGTCCGCAGACGGCGGACCTGGCCGCGCTGCGCCCCGCGCTCGACAATGCCAACTACTTCTCGGGTACGCCCGACGATGAAGAGATGGACATCGTTTCGCGCTTCTACTACGACGGGCAGGGCCGGAAGATCGGCGAGCTCGACGGCGAGGGTTATCTCACCGAGACGCAGTACGACGTGGATGGCAACGTCGTGCAGACGGCGCGCTACGACAAGTCCATCACATCGGCCATCGCCGTCGATGACACCACTACGCTCACGACGCTGCGCAACACGGCGTTCGGCGCGATCGCGCACACGACGAAGTTCGAGTACGACGGCGCAGGACGCGTCACGCGACAGATCGAATCTGCGGACAATTCCTGGAGCGATCCGCTGAATCTCGATCCGCTCGGCGGCATGACGCGGGTGCAGTTCGACGCGAATGGAAATGGCATCGCCGTGTGGTATGGCGCCTATTTCAATGCGTCCTGGCAGCACGTCTACGCGCGGCGCTACGACAAGGCCTCGAATACCTGGGACGCCGTGCGCACTCTCGATCTCGGGACGAGCAGCGCCAACATCGGCAACACCGTGTCGATCTCCATGGACGACGCCGGCAATGCCGTCATTGCCTTCTCGCAGCTGGATGGCGCGGGCGCGTATTCGACCTACGCCGTGCGCTACACCGCGGCTGGCAATAGCTGGAGCACCGCGGTGGCAATCGAAGCCAGCTCATCGCAGGTCGACTACTACCAGGTCACGAACCTCTCCACGAGCATCGCCGGCGGCAGCGCCATCGCGGTCTGCTGGGTGCAGGGTGATCCGGCGGCCGGCAATGTGATGTCGACATACGCGTCGATCTGGAATGGCACGAGCTGGTCGGCCGCGCAGCAATTGGACAGCACGAACCTCACCACCTCGAATGTATCGATTGCCATCGACAGCTCGCGCCGTGCGACCGCCGTGTGGCTGGAGACCAATGGCAGTTTCCAGGACATCCGCTACGCGCGCTATTCGGGGACGAGCTGGGCGGCCGCGGCGGCGCTCGATACCACCGGCAGTGTGGCGCGGCAGCGCCCGCAGATCGCATTCGATGCCAGCGGAAATGGTATCGCGGTGTGGGTGCAGGGTACCGACCTCGCGGCCCGTCGCTTCACGGTGGCGGGAGGCTGGAGCGGCACCATCGTTACGCTCGCAACCGGTGCGCAGGTCGACAAGCCATCGCTCGCGATCAGCAGCAATGGCGACGCCATGGTCGCGTGGGCGCAGTCCGATGGAACGGCTGCCTCGCTCTATGTGAAGCGCTTCAGCAACGCCAGCGGCACTTGGGATGCGACAGCTTTCTCGCTCGAAACTCTGAGCGAACCCGTGTTCACCGCGTGGATGCAGAACAGCCAGGGCATCTTCGCGTCGATGCGCGGCTCGCAGGCGGCAGTAGTTTGGACCCAGCATTCATCCGTGGGCAGCACCTCTCCGGCAAACATCGACACCATGGTGTCGCGGTGGAACGGCAGCGGCTGGACGCGCGCGCAGGCGGTCGAGGCCATGTCGGGCGGTTGGGGCGGACACCTCGCCTCGGGCGCCATCGATGGACTCGGCAATATCGCGGCCGTCTGGAACAAGATAACCGGCGGTACCTGGTTGGTCCGGCCCATCGAAGGTACCGTCACTTCGTTCACGTACGACAATGTCGACAATGTCCTGACCACGGTAACCGCACAGGGGACCGACGATCAGCGCACGACTCAGGCTCGCTACGATGTGCTGGGACGCAAGACTCAGGAACTGAGCGCCGAAGGCGCGGCGCGCATCGCCGCGGGTGCCGATGTCGAAACGACGTGGACCGACTACGGCACGGCGTTCACGTATGACAACGCCGGTCGGCTCGTGTCGTCGACCCAGCGCGTGAACGGCACCACGACGCTGCTGACCACTCGCTACTTCTACGATGCCGACGGACGGCTGCGCTTCATCATCGACCCGCGCGGGCAGGTGAAAGAGACGCAGTACGACGCACTCGGCAACACCAGTGTCCAGATCAGCTACTACGTCGCGCTCGACGCGGCGACGCGCGATGGGCTGGTCGGCGGGCTGCTTCCTGCCGGCCTCGAGACGACGCTGCGCCAGACCGCCAATGCGCTGCTCGATTCGAAAACGACGAATACCTGGAACACTCGCGGTCAGATACTCACGAGCACGACCGCGGCAAATGCCAGCTCCACTCTCCACTACAACGCATTCGGCGACGTGGACGTGAAGTTCGAATACGTCGATGCGTCGAACAACTACATCCGTCACGAGTACGAATACGACCGGCGCGGACAGTTGACCAAGACCGTGTGGGATCGACTGGGCGTCAACGCCATCGAAGTGCAAGCGTACGATTCGTTCGGCCGCCTGAAGCAGGTCACCGACGCGCGGCTGGCCATGACCATCTTCGATTACGACCGGCTCGGGCGGCAGATTTCCACGGCCGATCCAGTCGGAGCGCGCCGCCGGACCGTGTACGACGCCTTCTCGCGCACCACCAGCCAGTTCGACGCGCTCGGCAATGAGACGAAGTATTTCTACAACGATGCGACCCGAAGGGTCAGCGTCAGCACGCCGGAAGGCGTGAACGTCGCCACCGAGTACAGCCGTCATGGTCAGGAACTGCGGGTCACCACCGGCACGAACACGACGACGTACTCCTACGACGCGAACGGCCAGCTCAAGTCCGTCTCGGACGGCCTCGGCACTCTCGAGAGCCGCACCTACGATTCGCTCGGTCGCGAAGCCACCGATACCGATGCGCACGGAACGCTGACGACGTTTGCTTACGATGCCAGCAACCGGCTCTTCACGCGCATCGTCGATCCGTCCGGCCTCAATCTCACGACTACCTACACGTATGGCTCCGATGCGACGTCGGTCTATGTCGACACCGCCGAGCCCGGCGCGCGCGTCACGCGCACGCGCTTCGATCAGGACGGCCGCTCCACATTCGTCACCGCGGGATACGGATCTTCGTCCGCGACGACGACCGCGTATACCTACGATCGCCGCGGCACCACGCTCACCGTAACCGAGGCTTCCGGCAATAGCAGCGGCACGCTGGTGCGGCGCACGCAATATCTCTACGACACGCTCGGGCGGCGAGTCGAAGAAATTGCCGATCCCACGGCGCTCGGCGGAACGCTCAACCTGCGGACCGTCTACAAGTACGACAACAACGGCAACGTCACGCGCAGGATCGTCGGCGCACAGTTGCCAGCCAACGAACAGCGTTCGACCTGGTACGTCTACAACGCCAACAACCAGCTCATAGATACCATCGACGCGCTCGGCGGCGTCACTGAAAACACCTACGACGCCGAGAATCGCGTGGTCGCGGTGCGGCGTTATGCCGCGCCAGTTTCGACCAGTGGATTCGGCGACATCGTGACGTCGGTGAGCCCGACGGCGAATGCGAGCCTCGATCGCATCGAACGCACGGCCTATGACAAGGACGGGCGCGCGGCGTACTCCATCGACGCCCTGGGTGGAGTCACCGAGCGCAGGTTCGATCGCAATGGCAATGTCATCCGCACGCGGCTGTACGAGATTCCGATCGGCACGACTGGCGTTCTGAATGCAGCGCAGGTGCTGGATGCGCTCTGGGGCGTCGGCAACAACATCTACGACACTTTTGTCGACAACGACCGCCAGCGATGGACCGTGTACGACTCGCGCGATCGCGCGGCCTATGACATCGATGCTCTGGGTGGCGTGACGCGCACGACGTACAACCTCGCCGGCGACGTGATCGAGACCGAACAATTCGCGCAGCTCTTCACCGGTGCCACCAAGGATTTAGCGGCGCTGAATGCCTGGGTTGCATCGACAGTCGCGGGCCAGAGCTACACGGTCGACAACGACGCCAGCAACCGCACCACGAAGTACTGGTACGACAGCGTGGGCCGCGTGCGCTATCGGCTCGACGCGATCGGTTACCTGACGGAGACCAGTTACAACGATGCCGCGCGAACGACCACCGACAGGGCATACGTCAACGGGCCATTCGATCTCAGCACCAGCACGGCCGCGAACTCGATCGCAAGCCTGATCTCGACCAACACCGAGGATCGGGTTACGACGACGGAGCGCGACCAGCTGGGGCGTGTCATCAAGGTCACCGATGCGTACAGCAACTACGAGCAGTACACGTACGACGAGATCGGCAACAAGCAGACCTATCGCAACAAGCTCGGCGCGATCTGGGACTACGACTACGACGCGCTCGGCCGCTTAACCGATGAGTACAGCCCGGCAGTCAACTATTACGATGTCACCGACAACGGCGCCACGCTCTCCGCCGGACCCGTCATCAACGGCCGGCTGCGGACGCATCTCGATTACACGGTATTCGACGATGTCTGGAAGCGTACCGAGGCCTTTGGAACCACGAAGGCGCGCACGACGGAGTATCGATACGACCTGCTAGGTCGCCAGGTGCGCACTTACTACCCGCAAGTGGGCTTCTACGATTCCGCGGCGGACAGCGTTTATCGTGTCGGCAGCAGCGTGGTGCGCACGGATCTGGCGCCGCAGGCGCTTTATGACGAGGTGACCTACGACACGCTGGGCGATGCGGTCGTGAATCGCGACGTCGCCGGCAACTACAGCTACCGGACCTACGACAGGCTGGGACGGCTGCGCTTCGAAGTCGATGCCGAGACGTACATCACGGCCCATCAATACGACCGATATGGCAACGAGACACAGCTCATCCGCCGGGTGCTGGCGTATGCAGGCACGCTCAATGGAACGCCGCTGACGCTCGACAATCTCCTGAGCCAAAGCACCACTTCCGAAGACCGGAGCGTGATCAAGGGCTATAACAAGCTCAATCAGGTCACGGAGGAATTGCTGCCGGGAGTTTACTGGTACTCGCTCGATATGCCGGGCGCGTCGCCATATACCACCTGGGGTCCGTCGACCAAGTTTTACTACAACGCCTTCGGCGAGAGCTCGCAGAAGGCGGTCCTGGTCACGATGGACGGCAGCGGCAATGGGACCTGGGCGAACACTTTCTATTTCCGGGACAGGCTCGGGCGTGTCATCGCGGAAGTCGATCCGAAGAATTACCTGACGGCGACCGAGTACAACGCCGTCGGCGGCGTGAAGCGGAAGGTGGAATATGCCGCGGCGCTCGGCGCGCCGGCTAACTATGGCACGCCGACCGCGACGAATCCGCAGAACGCGGCCGGCAGCGCGATCGGCTATGACCGCGACACAACGTACACTTACGACCGGCTCAACCGCCTGAAGACCGAGACCAACGTCAACACCGAATACAGTACGGTGACCGGCGCGAGCCCGCCTTACGACGTGCAGCGCGGCCGCAAGGACGTGGTGACTACTTACGGATACGACCTCGTGGGCAATCGTGTCTCGGCCATGGCCGACAACGGCGCCACGGTGTTCTCGTACTACGACGCGCTCGGCCGCACGCGCGCGGTCGCGGACGTGAGCCGCAATGCCGGCGACGGTTCCGTCATGACGCCGATCACGGAATTCAGGCGCGACGCTCGTGGTGATGTGGTGCAGCAGATCCGCCACGCGATGTCAGGTACCGCGGTCCTCTCGACGGACTATTCAGTGGCGGCGAATGGCGCGGACCAGACTACGACCTCGCTGCTCGATTCAGCCGGGCGCACGCTGCGCGTGGAAGACCCGAGTGGAGCGGACCGCTTCCTCGCGTACACCGCGCGTGGAGACGTCGCCAAGGAATGGCAGCTGGTCACGATTGCCGGTGATTCCCCGGTCAACGACGCCGTCGTCACGATCCACCAGTACGACAAGCTCGGGCGCGAAATCGCCATGTTGCAGCCACAGACGTTGAATGCCGGCGGCGGCGATACGACGCCGAACGTGGTCGCGAAGACGACGATGAGGTACAACGCGTTCGGCGAGCTGGAACAGCGCGGCGTATTCGAGGCTTCGGCGACGCCGACGATGCAGGAATTCTTCAGCTACGACCATGCCGGGCGCATGTGGCGCACGAATGCGGGCGATGGCGTGGCGAAGGTCTATCTATACGACCTGGCCGGGCATCAGACAGCCGAAATCCGCGCGCGTACCGTCAATCTCGGATTCAGCTCCTACGCGGGACCTGAAGATGCGTTGATTGGCGCGGCCGGTGGAAGTGCCATTCGCATCGAGCGGCGCTTCGATCTCGCCGGCAACCTGATCGAACAGCGACTGCCGACGTATTCCACGAGCGGCCTCACCGAGGCGCTCGACATCACCCTCGCGATCGGGCAGATGAGCAAGCCGAACGACGTGACTGCCGGCTATCGGCTGACGACCGCAACCGGAAACATACAAATTGTCTCGTCGATGGATTGGGCGCCGAACCTGACAGTGGCACAAGGCGGGGGTTATCGACGTGACCATTCGCGGAACGCGGCGTATTCCTATGTGAATGCGCGCTATATCTATTGGTCGGATCCGCCGAACATCGTCGGCGAGGTCTCGCAGATTTTCGAATACCGCACGGCAGGCTCGCCGGGCGCTTGGACCGTGGCGACGGTCGACAAGGTCTTCGGATCGGACAACAAGCGCTATCTCGGCGTCGCGGCCAGCACGTTCGGCACCGGCAGTTATGAGATCCGCGTCAAGTATCTGCGGGAGGGCGATACCACTCCGTTCGCCATTCGCAGCGGAACCATCACCAACCCCTCGGTGAACAGCAACGTCAACGATACTACGTCGAGCAGTATCAGCGCCCAGACGCAGGTTTCGCCGGTCATTACGCAGACCAACGACCGTTGGGGCAATGCGATCGCCGTCACCGATGCGTTGACCGTCACCACGAACTACCGCTACGACCAGCGCGGCCAGCTGATCGAGAAGCTGCTGCCGAGCGTGTCGATCGTGAGCGTGAATGGCGTGACTGGAGCGATCACCACCAGCACCGCGAGGCCGAAGCTCGAAAATCATTACGACGCATTAGGCCGGATGATCGCGAGCAAGGATCCGAACGGGGTCGTGAATGTCATCACCGTCAACGAGGCGAGTGCGGCCATAGGTGAAAGACATGCCGATGGCGGCAACGTCTCCTATCTATACGATGCATTCGGCAATCGCGTCGGTGTGACCGACGAGCTGCTGTTCAAGACGCGCTACACCTACAACAAGCAGAATCTGCAGACCAAGGTGGAACAGGAGGCGGTGCTCGGGGCGATTGCGGGCGGCGATGCTGCGAACATCGTGGTGCGCACTTTTGGCTACGACGAGTTGGGCCGGCGAGTCACCGACACCGACGGCCTCAACCACATCGCGAAGACCTGGTATGACCTGCGCGGCAACGTGCGCAAGCGCGCCACGCCGCTGGGATTCACCACGAAACTGGTTGCCGACCTGTACGGCAATACGATCCAGGAAACCAACGCTCTCGATGAGTGGAAAGACTGGACATACGACTACTTCGGGCGACTTCTGAATCACCGCGAGCTCGGCGTGACGACCGTGACTCAGACGGTGCCCGGGCAAATGGTCGCCACGATCGCGTATACGCCCGGTGCACAGCACGTCTTGACCTACGACCAGGCCGGCCTGCTGACTTCCATGACGAGCAATGTCGGCCAGAACAACAACTACAGCTATGACGCGGCCGGCCAACTGACCAGGATCAGTGAGACCGGTACCGCGACCGTGGCATCGGGTCTGACATCCACGATGCGCCAGACCGACATCATCTATGACGCGCTCGGACGTCACGTCCGTGAGCGCACCGTGGTCGATGGTTTGGCGCACCAGGCGGTGACGATCAGTTACGACGCCGCCGGCCGCCTGTCGGGGACCTGGGATCTCAACGCCGGCCTGGCGTACAGCTATGACGCGGCCGGCAATCGCACGCACGTCAAGGGCGTGAGCTCGAGCCTGGTGAATTCGTACACCGAGTACATCACCATCGACCCGCGAGCTACCCCTATCCAGTTTTCCCAGTGGAACTACATCTCGGACGGGTGGTATTCCTCGGCGACTTCGCGCGACACGGCTCCGTCAGACTACTGGTACAGCTACGATCTCATGGGTCGGCTGTTGATCAGCCGCGGCACGAACGTCGCCAACACGGTGACCGGCGGTACGACGGCAGGGGGCCAGGACAGCATCGTCTTCACCTACGACGTCGCCGGCAATCGCAAGAGCCAGCTCACCTACGGCTCGAAGTACAACCAGGCGGGTTCCACCTATACGTTCGCTCCGGGTTTCACGCTCGAGTCTTACAACTACGACGGTGCCAAGCGCCTGAGGACTGTGTTCAGGGACAATGTCCTCCTGCCCACGGGCGACTATTCCTACGATGCCGCTTCACGGCAGTACAGCGCGAAGACGCGGACGATCGAGGGCTCTCTGACGACGCGCACTCAGACGATCGATTTTGACAACGACAACCGGGCGATTTCCCAGACCACCACCAAATTCACATCGGGGTCGCTGCTCGGCGGAACCGAGAGCATCGTCAATTACGGAACCTCACCCTCGGTTCGCAGCGTGAGCTGGCAGGTTTCTGGAAGCGTCTTTTCGAATCCGACCTTCGTGTGGAGCCCGGGTTTCGATGCGGCCGGCAACCTGCGTAAATATTCCGTACGTAACTACGATCCCGTCGGCGGCCTCGGCGGGAGTTTCCTGTACGAATTGACATACACGACTGACTTCGGCGGTGGTGAAAACTATTTGGACCGCTCGACATCGGTAGTCAAGACTGCCGGCTCGGGTACGGTCGCGCCGAATACCACGCGAAAGAAGTACAACCTCTCCGGCGAGCTCGTTGCCTCGACAGACGACAACTTGCCTTCGCGCAATCGCTATTTTGCCAATGGCGCCGACGGCAAGATCCTGACCAGCATTCAGGGCGGCAACTTCACGCCGGCTCAGCTGACCAGTGCGTTCACCGAAGCGCTGAACGCTGCCGGCTCCACGGTGGCGATCACCTGGCAGCGCTACTTCTTCGCCAACGGAAACAGCCTGGGCAGTCTCGGTTTCCTCAACTTGAACGGTTCTCGCCAGACCCTGCGGCTCAACGTGGACGACGGCACCATCTCGCCCGCGGAAGTTCAGGCGCCTTCGCAGATCGTCAGTCTGCAGAACGAAACCCTGCGCGACATCGCGCGACGAATATGGGGCGATGCCAATCTCTGGTACATCCTCGCCCAGGAAAATGGCTACACCGACCCAGGCGCGGTCCTGGCGGCCGGCACCGTCCTGCAGGTTCCCAACCAGGTAGTTAGCGTCGCCAACAACGCCGCTGTCTATCAGCCATTCGACATCGGCGCGGCGATCGGCAATACCGCACCCTACGTCAACTACCACCCACCGAAGCCTCCGGGACCGCCGTGCGGTGGCATGGGCCAGATCATCGTCCTGGTGATCGCGCTGATCATCACCGCGTGGTTCGACCGGTCAGGAAGTGCCTTCCAGAACGCGTTGGCAAACATGGGCGTCACCGGGACCGCGGCGTCAATCGCCGCGTCCGCTGCCGCGAGCGTATTGGCACAAGGGATTGGAATCGCCATCGGTGCTCAGGACAGGTTCGATTGGAAACAGGTCGCGATGGCGGCGCTCAGCGCTGGCATCGCCAAGGGAATGGGCGATCCGGGTGGCGCCCTGACGTCGGCGCTCAGAGTCCCCAAGGCAATTGCGCCATTTCTCGCCACGGCGATCAACGGAGCCGTTGCCAACGCATTGACGCAAAGTGCGAGCGTCGCGCTGGGACTGCAGGACTCCTTTAGCTGGCGCGACGTGGCGATCTCGGGGGTTTCGTCGGTTGCTGCGGATCAGGTCGGCAAGTGGACGGCTGGCACTGGAGAATTTGGACAGCGGTTGGCGTCGGGTCTTGCCGGTGCCGCCGTTCGCGCTGCGATGGGCGGCAAGGTGGACATCGCCAGCGTGATTGCCGATGCGTTCGGTCACGCCGTCGGGAATTCGATCGCTGATGCATTCTGCGGGCCGCCGGCCGCTGCCAGTCCGGTTGTCGCCTCCGTGAAAGGTGAAGCAGCCGAGGGCGGAACTGGTGGTGGCGGAGATTCGCAGACCACGCAAGGGGGCGCCGCGGACATGAGACTTCGCGACGCCAGAAACCTGAAGACCGAGATAGTCGGCAGCGCTCCTCCCGAGGCACCTCCAGGCAATGGAGTGCGCAGCTACAACGGCGAGACGGGACAGTGGGTGGCGACTTTCGCGAACGGAGTCGTCATGGGCTACAGCTATTCTTCTGGCTGGAGCGAGGACAACCTGATCCGCGGAGTGGTGACCGTCGAGGCAGCCTCGCCGAACTACTCGAGCGCCGAGCGCGCCTGGATGAATCGGCAAATGAAAGTCGGCGTGTCCAAGGACCGGGCAACGACCATCGTCGAAAGAGCGCGATTCGGAATGTTCGGCGTCGCGAACGGGTGGGACGACGAGCGAGAAGCCGGATACGCGAAGGCAGGATTGAAGTCCCAGAACGAGCTGTACGCACAGCGTTTTGCGGATCTGCCAGGCGCTTATCGCAATGCCATCTCCGCAATGATCGAGACCCGAAAGTCAGACAGCCTCGAGCGGCGCTGGTATTTCGAAAAGTCAAAGGCCTCGGAATACGAGGAGCAGCAGTTCGAGGTTGAGGCGAAAGCGGCCGGCGATCCCAATATTTCACCGTGGGAGGCGATGGCCCACGCCCAGACGGCGCAGGGAATGGCCAATGGCATCTTTTTCGAAGAGTCCATCCGCGCTATCGGAAACATTCCATCGAATGTCGACTACGCGGGGCAGTTGCTGGCGTATGCCAATCATGATGCGCCAACCGAGAGCGACGCCACGTTCGCCAGGCTCGAGGCGTTCCAGTATCTGCTCGCCGGTTTCGATGCAGGCCTCACGCTGGCGGTGCCCGGCGCCAGCGCTCTCAAGGGAATGTGGAGTGCCGTGAGAAGCGGCAGTCTGGCGGCGGAGACGGAGGTAATCGGCACCACCACACTGTCGAATGCCGATGTCGGAATCGTATGGGGACGAGGAATCCAGGCGCAGGGCATGCCGTGGGAGACCTATGTCGGTCACACACTGCCCTGGGAGTCGCGACTGCCAGCGGGGTTCGAGGCATTCGACTATTTCGTCAAGGAGTCTGGGACCGCGGTCAGTGTGAAGACACTCAATACGATGACGAAGTCCAAGCTCCTGAGCCCGAAGCAGGTCTACACTTCGTTGACAGGCGACATCGATGACGCCGCGAGATTCGCAGGCGGTGAATTGAAAGGCGTGAGGTTGAGCCCACGTGACATCGCTGCGAAAGAGCTTCGAGTCGCCGTGCCGCACACGACGACCGATGCCCAATGGATCCAGATTGCGCGCGCTGTGCTATACGGTGAATCGAAGGGCGTACGAGTGATGGTAACTCCGGTGCATTGAGAAGCTATGGCACGTGAGAAGAAATCGGCATCGATTTACGCGAACTCGGAGTTCATGTGTCTTCGTACCTTTTCAGGGTTAGGTCTCAGCGGTGCCGATCCTGAGGGTGAAATCATATTCCTGAATCCCGATGCTTCCGCGGAGGCGGTGGGTGCCGCACTCATCGCTGCGCTCGCGAAGAGCAGAATGCTCTCGTCAGCGGAAGCGACGGAGTTTTTCAGCCTTGGAGCTGTGAATCGCCGCTACGAGAACTGGGTGACCATGGTTTTGGCGAAATATGCCTATCCATCACGCCGGAAGATGTTCAAGGAACTGAAAAATGTGTCAGCCGACAGTTCCGCAGACGTCCTGCTGCTGGAGCCGACGAGGCACAACAAGTTGGAAGGCTGGTCGGGAGACGGTATTCCGGAAGCGGATCACGTGAAACTCCCCGCCACCGCGAGCGCGGAAGAAATGGGCAAAGGCGTATTCCTCGCTCTCTCCAGATGTCGAGACTGACCGGCCAGGCGTCTTGCGGAATGGCGAAGTTGCAACCGGAGTTTCCCGCGGACATCGTGGAGATCTTCGTCTCGGCCGAGTGCCCCGGTCCGGCAGGTGAGGAATCGGTTGTATCCGCGGAACGCGAATTCAATATCGAGTTTCCGATCGAATATCGCGCATTTCTCCTGCGGCACGGTGCGGCTCTATTTGATGGTCTCGAAATTTACGGATTGGTGCGGCCACTTCTTCCCGGCGAATTGTTCTTGTGGACAGACTGGCCGAGCCTATCGGCTCAGCACCCCTTGGGGCTGTTGTCGTTCACGGTCCTGACCGGGACAAAGTTCTGGTAGCTCCGGGATTTTTCGAATTCATGCGACGCGCGCGTGTTGCCGGAGTTTTTCCTCTCGTCTAGGGTGAGCGGCCGGGCGACAACAGCTCCATGATCTATCAACCACTCAAACTCAGAAAAGCCTTCGACGAGTTTCTCCTGGAGATGGTGCTCGCCACGGAAGACGAGGCCAAAGCGCCGATGGGCAATATCGCGGCCGCGCGGATCGGCGACGTCCTCAATGCGTGGTTGGTCGGTTTGCAGGCCGAGATCGCTCCCGTGCTGCCAAGAGTTCTCGAGTGGCTGGACCGTGCGATCAGAGAAGACGAAGATTTCGGCGCGAGCCGTATTTTCCATCGGCTCACGCTGAATTGGGCCAAATCGCTTGGGGCATGGATGAAAAGCGGCACCAACACCGCGGCGGATTGGGACCGAGTTCGCGAACACAGTGCAGCCACGAGCGAGGAACCGGGCAACTACGCGCCCGAGGACATTGCGACGGATTGGCTCGATGACTACATGGCATTTTGCTTTCAGGCCGACCAGTGGGAACCCGGCATCGCAGCCTACGAAAAGCGCCATGGCGTGCGGTCGGTGCACTTGGGCAAGAAGCTTGCGCCACGCGATTTGGGATATGCGCTTTGCCTGCACAAAGCGCGTGGATCATTCGATGCGGCGGAACTTTTCGAGGCGGGACGCAGAATGCTCCAGGCCAAACTCGAGGATGACTGGTTAGGGCGTGGCCAGACAATTCGCGGCGCCACCTGGCTGAAAGTCGTCTACGGGCATCACGACCCTGCACTGAGTCCGTTGCAGACGATTCTTCGCGCCTACGAAAACATGCCGAAAGTACCGGCGCCCGAATTCCTGCGCGCCTGAGTTCTGCTAGGGCTCCGACCGATCGACGCTCAATCGTTCCGCCCGGGTGTTCCAGGTCTCCGCGTTTTGCGGCTTGACGAATAGGTTGGTGACCTCGGGCAGGGCGCGCTTCATCGCTGCTTCGATCCTTTCCACGCAGCATTCGATCTGGTTCGTGGTCAGCTCTTCTCGAAACTCGATGCTGAGCGCGGCGACAATCTGATTAGGCCCCAATTGCACCGTGAGCGCGCCATTGGCGTGCAGGACGTCGCGATCTTCAGCGGCAATGCGCAGGATCGCGTCGCGCATGTGCGGGCGGGCCGGCTCGCCGATGAGCAAGTCCTTGGTCTCGCGCGCGAGCAGCAAGGAGGAGATGAGCAACACGAACGCGATGCCGATCGATGCGAGCCCGTCGAACCGGGGCGCGTCCCAGATTTGTGCCGCCGCGATTCCCGTGGCGGCGATCAGCAGACCCAGCAACGCGGCGGTGTCTTCGAAGAGCACGGTAAACGTGGTCGGATCCTTGCTGTTGCGGAATGCTTCGAAGAAGCCTTGTTTCCCCTGGCCGGCGCGGAATGCCCTGAGCCCCATCCACCACGAAAAGCCTTCGAACAGGAACGAGGCTCCGAGCACGACATAGTTGGTGAGCGGATTGCGCATGGGCTCGGGTCGCAGCATGTGGCTGACGCCCTGGTAACAGGCGACGGCCGCGCCGAATACGAACACCAGCAGCGCCACGATGAAGCTCCAAAAATACAGCTCACGCCCGTGCCCGAGCGGATGTTTGGGATCCGGAGGGCGTGCCGCTCTGCGTATCCCATAGAGCAGCAGCAGCTCATTGACGGTGTCGACCAGCGAATGGACGCCTTCGCTGAGCATCGCCGAGCTGCCGGTGTACGCAGCCGCGACGAACTTGGTCGCCGCGATCGCCAGGTTGCTGGCGAGCGCAACGAATATGGATGTCCTTCCAGAAACAGGCGACATCGAGGCTAGGCTGGCGAGCGCAGCGCCCTCGCAAAAATCTCTTCATCCCGCCAGTCGCCGTCGAAGCGCCGGCCATTGATGAAAAACGCCGGCGTGCCGTTGACGCCGCTGCGCACGCCGCTCATGAAGTCGGCGCGCACGCGTTGATGCGGCGCGCCGCCCGCCAGCGCCGTTTTTAACGCTGCGCGGTCCAGGGCGAGCTCTTCTATATAGCGTCCAAGATCCGCGGGCCCGAGCGCGTCCTGATGCTCGTACAACACGTCATGCATCTCCCAGAACTTGCCTTGCGACGCTGAGGCCTCGGCGAGCTCGGCCGCCGCGGCCGCGTGCGGATGCGCTTCGGTGAGAGGGAAATTGCGGAACACGAAGCGAAGCTTGTCGCCAAGCGCTTCCTGGACTCGCTTGACGATCGGGTAGGCCATGCCGCAGTACGGACACTCGTAGTCACCGTATTCCACCAGCGTCACCGGCGCATCGTGGCGCCCTTGAACATGATCGTTCGGTCCGACGGCCGGCTTCAGCTCGCCATGGTTTGCACTCATGTCCGCTTCTCCGCTTTCATCGCTTCCAATGTCTCGAGGATTCCATCGGCGCCCGGGTTCACCTCGATTGGCGATAGATAGCTCCAGCGGATGACGCCGGCGGCGTCGATCACGAACAGGGCGCGCTCGGAGGTGCCGTCCTGTTCCCGGTACGCGCCAAAGCTGCGCGCGACGGCGCCCTTGGGCTCGAAATCCGCCAGCAGCCGAAAACGCAGGCGGCGATTCGCGGCGAATGCACCGTGGCACCACCGACTATCTACCGACACGCCGAACAGTTCCGCGCCAAGATCGCGAAAGACGGGAAGAACTTCGTTGTAAAGCCCCATCTGGTCGCCGCAGACCGGGCTCCAGTCCGCGGGATAGAACGCGAGCACGGCCGGCTTACCCCGGAGGTCGGCGAGCTTGAAGGCTGCGCCGTCCTGGTCGAGGAGATTGAATTCCGGTGCTGGCACACCGGGTTGCAGGAGTTGCGGCATATCCCTCTCCAGTCGGAAGACGAGCACCGAAAGATAGCGGCCCGAACGAAAATCCTCCAGTCGCGAAGGATTTGCGCGCGAAGGTCGCACTTACCGTGCATGAAAAGGATTTGGCGCGCCGCGACACTTGCGGTCTGGCTGTCTTGCCTCGCTGCCTGCGGCGGCGGAGGCGGTGATGAAGCAGGCGGCGCCAGCAGCGGTGGCGGCGGCAGCGATGGCGGCGGTTACCGCCCCGGCGAAGATGGCGGACGCGCGGTCGACATGAATCCAGGCGCGCCACCGATGTTGAGCCTGTCGCCCGACAATCTTGGCGACGGCTGGCAAGTCTCGACGCCCGATGCACAGGGCTTCAGCCGCGCTGACCTCCAGCGAAATCTCGAGGGCCTGCTCACCGGCGGCTCGGGCGGCATCGATGGCATCGTGATCGTGCGCAACGACCGGCTGGTGGCCGAGGCGTATTTCAACGGTTTCGCGCGCGACACCCAGCACGACATGCGCTCGGTCACCAAGAGCTTCACGGCTTCGCTGGCGGGGCTGGCCATCGATCAGGGCTTGTTCACGCTCGATGACAAGCTGTCGCAGTACGTCAGCCGATTCGAGGACTTCGGGAACAACGATGAGCGCAAGCGCAACATTCGCGTTGCCAATGTGCTCAACATGCAAAGCGGGCTGAATTGCGACGACGGCATCGAATCATCGCCGGGCAATGAGTCCAACATGTACCGGCACGACGACTGGATCAAATACATCCTGGGCGTGCCCATGCAGTCCGAGCCTGGCACCTTTACCTCCTACTGCAGCGGCGCCGTCACCGTGCTTGGCAGCATCATCGCGTCGCGCTCGGGGCAGAAGCTCGAGGATTTCGCGCAGAGCCACCTGCTGGGTCCGCTCAACATGGGCAGCGTGCGCTGGCTGCATTCGCCGCTCGGTGTCACCAACGCGAGCAGCGCCATCCAGCTGCGGCCACGCGATGCCGCGAAGTTCGGCAACCTGTTTGTGAATGGCGGGCGCTGGAACGGCGTGCAGGTGGTGCCGCAGGCGTGGGTCGAGCGTTCGGCGCAGAACCTCACGGCCATGCACGGCGAGGGCTATGGATGGCTGTGGTGGAAGAGTTTCTTCTACGTGCGCGGCGCGGTGCAGCCCGGCATGTATGCCTCCGGCAATGGCGGCAACCTGATTCTCGTGGTGCCGAGCGAGCGCCTGGTCGTGGTGATCGCCGCGTCAAACTACAACCGCAGCGGCCCCTCGATGAGCATCTTCCGCGATTCCATTCTGCCGACGATTCAATTTTAGGAAGGTCAGCGAGCCATGTGCGGATCGTCAAGATGCGATGGTGGGATTCGCCCGGGCGCGAGCGTGCCCGCGCCACCACCGCGCCACTATCGAAGCGTTGCGGGCCGCGTCGAATCCGAATGGCGCGGCCGTGAGCGAAACGCTCGAGAGAAACCGGTTCCACCGCTGCGCGCCGTAGCCGGTATGCAAGACCCGCGTGGTGAATGACGCGTTCGTCGCCGGCGCCGAGATGTGCATCACTGTGCTCGATGTCGCGTACATAGTTAGTCCTCCCGTTCGTGAAGGAAGACGGTACGGAGTCCTGCGGTGAGCGGCGATTGGACGTTGGTGTGGGGGACCAGATGAAAAAGCCCGCGGACTGAGTCCGCGGGCTTGATGGCTTCAGTGCCTTGCTTGCTTACTGCGCGCGGAGCGTCTTGAAGCTCGCGCGCAGCTCTTCGGTCATGAACTGCGGCTGCTCCCAGGCCGCGAAGTGGCCGCCCTTCGGAAGCTTGTTGTAGTGGATCAGGTTCGGATACGCCCGCTCCGCCCACGATCGCGGGCACTGGAAGAGCTCGTCCGGGAAAGCGCTCACGGAGACCGGGAGTGTGACGCCCATCGGCACGAAGAACGGCAGCTTGTTCTCCCGATAGAGGCGCGCGCCGGAGATACCCGTGTTCGTCAGCCACGTCAGCGTGATGTTGTCGAGCACGTCATCACGCGTCAGGCCTTCAGGCTTGCCTTCGAAAGAGCGTGTGATCATCTGATAGCTCAGAAGGTCGTGTTCGAGGAACCACGCCGCGAGTCCGATCGGTGAGTCCGCGATTCCGTACAGCGTCTGCGGGTGGTTCGCCATCTGCAGCGCGTACGACAGGCCGTGCACGAAGAAGAAGTCGAGCCGCTCGAAGGCGCGCTTCTCGTCCGGGCCAAGGCCGGCCGGCGGCACATGACTCGGCAGCGCAGCGATGATCTCGGCCGGCAGCGCGGAAGGCAGGTTGATGTTGATGGCGAGCAGTCCGGGCGGTGCCTGCAGAGCCATCTGCTCGGTGACGAATGAACCCCAGTCGCCACCTTGCGCCACATAGCGCGAATAGCCGAGGCGCTTCATGAGCACCGCCCAGGCGCGGGCCATGCGAGGAGTGTCCCAGCCCGGACTGGTCGGTCTTTCGGAAAATCCGTAGCCCGGCATCGACGGAATGACCACATCGAAAGCATCCGCCGCGGTGCCCCCAAAGGCGGTGGGGTTGGTCAGGGGCTCGATGAGCTTCATCTGCTCGAGGATCGAACCGGGCCAGCCGTGCGTGATGATGATCGGCAGCGCGTTCTTGTGCTTCGACTTGACGTGGATGAAATGTATTTCGAGGCCGTCGATGTCAGTGACGAAATTCGGGACGGCGTTGAGCTTCGCCTCGGCCTTGCGCCAGTCGTATTCCGTGCCCCAATAGCGGGCAAGGTTCTGCATCGTGGCGAGCTGCACGCCTTCGGACTCATCGGAAACGGTTTCCTTGTCGGGCCAGGCAGTGGCGTTGATGCGCTTGCGCAGATCGACGAGCTGCGCTTCGGGGAAACCGACGTGGAAGGGGCGGATGGCGGCGTTGTCACTGCCAACCTGGTTTGAAACAGCATTCATCTCGGAACTCCTTTTGGAAGCGGGAAAAGCGGAAAGACTCAGGAGGCTCGCGGCGACAGCCGCCGCGGTGGCTCCGAAAAATCGACGCCTGTTGAGGCCGGGCACCTTCTGCATGACGAACTCCTTGAAGTGGATAGTTAGGGCGGAGCGATCACAACAGAAGACGGCGCCGGCATTGAGTGCACGATGGTGTCGGTCGGCACCATGGTCTCGGCTCGAATAGTCTTGTTAGGCGTGCCGCGCAAACGCCAAGGCCCGGGCACGCGCGGGCGCTGGCGCGGCCGCCGGTCTCACCGCTCAGCGGCTCGACGGCAACTATGCGGAGGCTGATGCGACCCGAGGGCCGCTGGCGGAGTCCGGGCCGAGCGAGGCGATCTCACTCTGCGACTTCATGGGCGCCTTTGCCGCGCGGATCTCGATCGTCGTCGGATTGATCACCCGATACGTCAAGCCGGACTGCGCGAGCAGCCGATCGAGCGCGGCGGTGGGTGTGTAGCGCCCGTGAACCGCCGGCGCCGTCCGGCCATCGATGAGATTCGAAAAGAAAATGATCTGCATGCCGCTCTGGCCGGCGAACTCCTGCAGCGCATCCTCGAGCGGCTGGCTGTCGATGTGGAAGTTGTAGACCGCGGAAATGTCCGCGGCCTTCTCGGCTGAGCAGGGCGCGCACAAGACGCTGAAGGCGAACAGCCAGACGAGTGTTCTCAGGCTAGCCCCGGTCATGCGCGGGCAGCGTGAACTCGAACGTGCAGCCGCGCGGCGCCCGGGGTTGCGCCCACAAGCGACCGCCGTGCGCCTGCACGATCGAGCGGCAGATCGCGAGCCCCAGGCCCATGCCGCCGCTCTTGGTGGTGAAGAACGGCTCGAAGATTCTCTTCGCCGTCGACGCGTCGAGGCCGGGACCCGTATCCGAAATCGCAATCGATACCTCTTTGTCAGGGTCGACCAGCAAACGTACCTGAAGCCGGCGTGGAAACTGGTCCGTCGCGCACATCGCTTCGAGGGCATTGCGGATCAGATTGATCAGCACCTGACGAATCTGGGTGCGGTCGCAGCACACCACGTCCGCATCCCGGCACAACTGGGTCTCGAGCGTGACGGACCGGCTGCCGATCTCGGGCGCCATCAGGTCGATGACCTCCGCGACGATGCAGCTCAGGCTGACGCGCGTCATCCCGCTGTTCGCGTTGCCGAGCATCGCGCGGACGCTGCGGATGACTTCGGTCGCATGCTGGCCGTTCCTGATGATGCGTTCGGCCGCCTTGCGGGCCATGGCGAGATCCGGCTGCGCCTTGCCTAGCCACAGGAGGCAGGACTCCGCATTGACCACGATGGCGGCGAGCGGCTGATTCACTTCATGGGCGATGGACGCCGCCAGTTCTTCCATCGTTCGCACGCCGGCAATCATCGTGCTTGCTCGCTGATCACATGGCCGCCGGCGCCGTCGTCGTGGATGGTGACCCCGGGAATGCTCGAGAGGAACGCGACGAACGAGGCCGGGTCGTTGGATTGGAATACCCCGGTGACTTCCTGTTCACGCAGCGAGGCGCTCTCGATGGTGATGCGTCCGCGGTTGTAGCGATTGAATTCCGCGGCGACTTCGCCGAGCGCGCGGCGCTCGAATACCAGCTGGTGCCGGGTCCACGCGAGGGCCGCGCCGACGTTGGTGCCATGGCTCACGACGGCGGTACCGGCGGCATCGACGACGAGGCGATCACCGGCGACGAGGATCGGCGCCTTGCCCGTCATGAATGCGACGCGGCCCTCGACCACGGTGACGGTAGTTTGTCGCGGGCGCGCATCGACGTTGAACTGCGTGCCGACGGCGCGAACCGTCGCGTTGCCGGCGCTCACGTCGAACGGCCTCGTGGGGTCATGCGCCACTTCGAACAAGGCTTCGCCCTGCACCAGGCGAACCAGGCGATGCTTCTCGCCGAGCTCGACTTCGATTTTCGACGCGGTGTTCAGCGTGACGCGCGTGCCGTCAGCCAGCATGACCGAGCGCTGTTCGCCGAATGCCGTCATGTATTGCTCGGGCTGCCGAAGCATCGTCCAGGCAATGCCAACGGCGACGATCAGACTGGCGGCGAGCGCAAACCCCAGTCGCGGCGTAAACCGGACCTCCCGGCGTTCCGGCTCGGCCGCGGCGCGCCGTGGCAACTGCACGGGCTCCGCCGGCGCGGTGCGGGCGTCGCGGATGAGTTGCTCGGCGGATGTATCGGGCCAGCGCACGGTGGGCGCGCGCAGCGCCTTGTCTAGGCGCGCGGTCTCTAGATAGGCCTCGACGCGTTCCGGCGAGCGCGCCACCCAATCGGCGAACTCGCGGTGTTCCGCGGCCGACGCCTCGCCATCGTGGAACACCTGCCACCAATAGGCAGCCTGTTCGGCCAGCGAGGTTGTCGGATCCGGTTCGTGTGCCATCTCAGCTCTCCAGCGCCATGCGCAGCTTTTCGTAGCCGCGCGCGAGGTAGCGCTTGACCTGTCTCACCGTGATTTCGAGATCCTTGGCGATGTCCTTGCACGAGCGCTCGTCGCGCAGGCGCAGCAACAGGATGGCGCGCATGACGGGGGACACGGCGGCGAGCACTTGTTCGAGCCGCTCCTGTGAAACGGCGGCTTGGAGCTCGAACTCCGGTGAGCTTTCGTCGGCCACGAGGTCGTCATCGAGCGTCACGATGGATTCGGGTCGTGGCTGGTGCTGGCGCCACTCGATGACCACGTTGCCCGCCACGCGTAGCAGATAGGCCTGGGGGTTGCGAATCTCGCCAAGATCCCGCGCCCGCAACAACCGCAGGTAGGTTTCCTGCGCCAGGTCTTCGATGTCCACCGCCGCGCGCACGCGCCGGCCCAGGAACCGGAACAGGCTCCGGTTCCACCGACTGCGCCATCCGGCGATGAGTGATTCGTTGGGCATGTGTGGGTATTAGAGGGGGAAAGCGGGGCGTTGGACCCCTGTCACTCTCAAAAATATCTTTAGCTGGGTTGGAGGGGTCCCGAGAAGCCGGTTTTCCCTCTATTGAGCTGCAACCCGCTTCGCGGGCCATAACAGGGGAGCGCCATGCAAGATTTCCCGCCAACCGTATTCGTCGTCGACGACGACGGCTTCATGCGTGATTCGCTGGAGTCGCTCATCCAATATGCCGGCTGGCAGCCGGAGGTGTTTTCATCGGCGCCCGAGTTCCTGGCGCGGCCACGCTTTCCGGGAGCGAGTTGCCTGGTGCTCGACGTGGATCTGCCGGGTCTCAACGGCCTCGATCTGCAGGGCCTGGTGGCCGACCGGACCGACATGCCGGTCATCTTCATCACCGGCCACGGCAGCGTGCCGACGAGCGTGCGCGCCATGAAGGCCGGCGCCATGGACTTTCTCACCAAGCCGTTCGCCACCGGCGACCTGCTCAACGCCATCCGCCAGGGAATCGACCGCAGCCGGACGGTGCGTGGTATCGAGGACGAGATGCAGGAGACGCGTGCCTGCCTGGAATCGCTGACGAAGCGCGAACGCGAAGTCATGGCGCTGGTGGTGTCGGGTCTGCTCAACAAACAAGTGGGCGGGAAGCTCGGCATCAGCGAGATCACGGTCAAGGCGCATCGCGGCAACGTGATGCGCAAGATGAAAGCGAAGTCGTTCGCCGAGCTGGTGAAGCTGGCGGAAAAACTGCGCGTCGCCGACGTTCGTCATTGAACGGGGCGACGCGCGAGCTCCTCGCCGTTCAGCGGTGCGCGTATTCCGTGAAGACGTAGTCGCGGCCTTTCACGATCGTGTGACACGCGAAGCCGCACTTGGCATCGTTGCCCTGCGGCGGTTTTCCCGTGAGGTCGCCGGGCGTGAACGTGTCGGAGGCGGCGTCGTACTTGAACACGGCATACCCCCATCCACCGCTGTCGGCGAACCGCTTGCTGTCCTTCACCATGAAGTCGACATCGTGCTGCGTGTCAGCCACGGTTGGCGAACCAGGAGCGCCCAGGTTCTTCTTGGGATTCCAGTGAACCTTGGCCATCCTGGCGCCGTCCGGAAAGGGTTTTCCGTTGGCGGGAATGCCGGCCTTGAACGCGGCGATCATCGCGGGATTTCCCAGAATCGCGGCGATCAGCGATCCGTTCTGACTGATGTTGATGACCTGCCAGCTCTCGTATCCCTTGAACTCGGAGAACCCGAGGCCACCCGGCACCTTCACCGTGTATTTGTCTGGGGCGGACATCGCGGCCCCCGTCGCGAGCGCGGCCAGCGACACCGTGATACCCAGACCGATCAGCATGCTTTTGACTTTCATTTCGATAGCTCCTTATGCGCGAAGTGTTCTGAATCCGGCGCGAAGCTCTTCGCAGAAGAGTTTCGGCTGTTCCCAGGCCGCAAAGTGGCCGCCTTTCGCCACCTTGTTGTAGTGCACGAGCTTCGGGTACGCCCGTTCCGCCCATGACCGCGGCACCTGGTAGATCTCGGCGGCAAAGGTGCTGACGGCAACGGGAATCTCGATGCCCATCGGGGCGAAGAAGGGTAGTTTGTTCTCCCGATAGAGACGAGTTGATGAAATCGCCGAGTTGGTCAGCCAGGTGAGGGTGATGTTGTCGAGAAGATCGTCGCGCGTGAGGCTGTCGGGCTGCCCGTCGAAGGCGTGTTCGATGAGCCCGTGAGTCCACAAGTCGTTGTCGAGATACCAGGCGGCGAGGCCGACCGGCGAATCCGCAATTCCGTAGAGAGCCACCGGATGCGTCGCCATCTGCTGGGCGTACGAGAGGCTGTTGGCGAGGAAGACGGCGAGCTGATGGAACGCGCGGCTCTCATCGGCAGCAAGACCGGCCGGTGCGTTGCCGGACTGGAATGCCTGTGCGATTTCCGTCGGTACTGCGCAGGCCAGATTCGTGTGGATACCGAGCAATCCCGCCGGCGCCTGCGCGCCCATCTGTTCCGTGACGAATGCGCCCCAGTCGCCGCCTTGCGCCACATATCGCGTGTAACCGAGGCGGCCCATGAGTTCGGCCCAGGCGCGGGCGATGCGCGGGCAATCCCAGCCGGTGGCCGTCGGCTTTCCGGAAAAGCCGCAGCCGGGCCGTGACGGAATGACTACGTGGAATGCATCCGCGGCGCTGCCGCCGTGAGCGGTCGGATTGGTCAGCGGCTCGATGATCTTCAGCTGCTCGACGATCGAACCCGGCCACCCGTGTGTGACGATGAGCGGTAGCGCCTCTTCATGCTTCGAGCGAACATGGATGAACTGGATGTCGAGGCCGTCGATCTCGGTGATGAAATTCGGCACCGAGTTCAGCTTTCTCTCGATCTTGCGCCAGTTGTATTCAGTGGCCCAATAGTCCGCGAGCTTCTGAATCGTCGCGAGCCGCACGCCCTGCGATGCATCGCCATCCGGTTCCTGCTCCGGCCAGACCGTGGCGTTGATGCGCTTGCGCAGGTCGGTCAGTTTCGCCTCGGGAACATTGACATGAAAATGGCGGATGGCGCTCTCTGCACCACGCGCCGGTTGTGGAACTGCATTCACGATCGTCTCCTTGGCAACTGATGGTTGATCGCCTGGGATCAAATCAGTCGCGGAGATCCACTTGGAGTGCACGATGGTGTCGGACGATACGTTCGTCCCGGATGTGCCTCAGAACCGGCCGTCCAGCCGGATCAGGAAACTGCGCGGCTCGCCATACCAGTTGCTGCCGTTGGTGGTTCCAAGGCTCTCGTAGTAGTGCCGGTCGAACAGGTTGTCGATGCTCAACGTGGCTTCCCAGTGTTCATCGAACCGATAGCCGACGCGCGGACTAACTATCACGTAGGATGCCTGCACCTTGCGGAAATTCTGGAAGCCGGAGCGGCAGAAGCCGGAGGCGCTCAGGACGGGACAGTCCCTCGAGTCGTTGTGCATGGCGCCTTGCGCATGCAGGGACCCGCCGGCGCTCCAGCCGCGAGGCAGGGTGTAGTTAGTCCACAGCTTGAACAGGTGTTTGGGGGTCTGCTGGTCGAGCAGCAGCACGATCGGATCGCCGGGAACCATCTGTTCACTCTCGTTGAAGGTATAGCCCGCGCCGATGACCCATTCGGGAACCGGACGGCCCGACAGCTCCAGGTCGACGCCCTTGCTGACGTTCCGGCCGTTCGCGGTGTAACAGCATTCCGGAGTGGTCGGTTCCACGTCCGGATCGTACAAGGCGCCGCCGCGCGCCACGATCTTGAACATCGCCAGCGAGCCATTCAGCGCGCCGTCCCGCCAGGCTCCCTTGAAACCGATTTCCATGTTGATGCCGTCGCTCGGCGACAGTTCGGACTCATCGCTGCGCACGAGGCCCGAGTTGGAACGGTAGATGTCGGAGTAGCTGGCGTATACCGAATAGTTTTCGTTGAGGGTGAACACCGTTCCAAAGAAGGGCGTCACGGTGTTCCTGACTTTGTAGTCGAAGTTCAGCGGGAATGCGGAATCACCGAAGTAGTAGAGGCTGTGTTCCCCGACCTTTTCGTTGCTGACGCGCAGGCCTGCCGTCAGCGACCAGCGTTGAGTGGCCTGGACCTTCAGGGAAGCGAACAGGCCGCTGAGAATCTGGGTGAGTTTCTGACCGACATCCTGTCCTTCGAGCGGATCGATGACCGGATTGAGATAGACGTCCGGATCGAACTCGTAGGCGTTCGCCAGTGGCGGACTAAAACCGATCTGCCCCGTGAGACTGTGGGAGTCCACCCGCAGGAAGTCCCCGCCGAAGGCCATTTCCACGGCGTGCTCTCCCCACTGGCCGGCGCCGGTGAGGGTGGCTTCCAGATTGAGTTGTCTCTGCTTGGCAGGTCCGATCGTATATCGGGCAAACGGCCGCAGTGGTATGCCTCCGGTCGCCGCATCGATCGGCCTGACGAAATTGCCGACCCTGAAGTCATTGCTGTTGTCGAGCGAGGTCGCATTGATCTTCAGTTTCCAGTCGGCGCCAAAAGTTTGCTCGAGGCGCGCGTAAGCCTCGACGATGTTCGTTTCGACGCGAGACCAGTTGAAGGTGTAGGCCGTATTTCGCGGCAGTTTCGGATCGACGCCGTTGTTGAACCGTGGCAGGCCGCCTTCGAACGGCCGGGCGCGGTCGCTCGAATAACTTCCTCCAACGCTCAGCACCGTCTCCGGCGTCAAATCGTAGTCAACGACGCCGAAGACGCTTTTGCGCTCGTTGTGGGCATTGTCATAGAAGTAGTCGTAGTTCCCGAAGTTGACACCGAGGCGCCCGCGCAAGTCGCCGTCCAAAGCGAGCGGTCCGGTGACGTCGATCTCCTGGCGGAAATTGTTCCAGCTTCCCCCTGAAGAAGTGAGCATGAGCCTGGCATCGTGAAGCGGACGTTTGCGAACCAGGTTGATGGCGCCGCCTGGCTCGGCATCGGCGCCGAACAGCGCATTGGCGCCGCGCAGCACTTCCACGTGATCGAATTCCGACAGGTCGGGAAGCAGAAGCACGCCTCCGTAGAGGTTGTGAGAGAAGTCTCGTAGCGCGCCTCCACCATCCAGCGTGTAGCTGTTTACGTGGAAGCCTCGTGAATAACTCAGCTGGAACAGCGAATCCTGGCGGGTCACCGTGATGCCGACGACATCTTCGAGCACATCGTTGAGCTCGAAGTTGTTCTGTATCCGCATCTGTTCCGCCGACACGACCGAGAGGGACTGCGGCACGTCCCGCAGCGGAGTTTCGATGCGCGTGGCCACGAGCCCCTCGGCCGTGCCGACGACGATGACTTCGCCGAGCGCAGCCTCGTTCTCCAACTGAGTCGCCCGGGCGGCGCTGGCGTCGTTGGCCGCGACGGCCGGAGAGCTCGGCTGAATCTGGATAGTCCTGGCGTTGACGTGACGGAAGTCGAGACCCGAGTCGGTCAGCAGCAAATGCAGCGCATCCTCGATCGCAAACCGGCCGTTGAGATTCGCGGCGGTCTTTCCGATGGTGATATCGGAAAAGTACAGCACTTGAACGCCGCACTGCCGCGCGACTTCCTGCAGCGCGCCATCCAATGACTGGCTCCCGACTTTCAGCTCGCACACGCGCGGCGCGTCATCGGCACTTTCGGCACCAAGGACACGCAGTGAATACACCAGGGCTATCGACGTAGCGGCTGTTATTGTTTTTCTATTCACCGATGCTCCCCGACACGCATGTGCCGACCTCGGTTGCTAGGTCGTGAGTGTACATCCGGCGCATTGCCTGGCAACACTCGAGCTGCGCCACCATTGGTTGCGGCCGGTCTATCCACCCGCCACTCGACACTTTCGTCCGATGGTGATCCTTGTCAGGAGGAATACGCTCCAGCGACGGCCAAACCAGGAGACCGCATGGATCTCGAAACATCACGTCGTGAATTGATGAAGAGCGCCCATGTGGCGATCGCACTGGTGCCCGCTCTTGGTGCGATTCCGGACGCCGAGCTAGCTTCCGATCAGTCCCTTCTCGCGCAGCTCTTCCTTGAAGTACGCGTAGAAAATCGGCGCGGCGATCAGGCCGGTGATCCCGAACGCCGCTTCCATCACCAGCATCGCGATCAGCAGCTCCCATGCCCGCGCCTTGATGTGCGAACCGATGATGCGCGCGTTGAGGAAGTACTCCAGCTTGTGGATGACCACTAGGAAGACGAGTGACGCCACGGCGACCGGAACACCCTGGCTCAGGCACACGATGACGATGGCGGTGTTCGAAATGAGATTGCCGATGATCGGCAACAGCCCGACGATGAAGGTGAGTGCCACCAGCATTTTCACCAGCGGCAGGTCGACGCCGAAGAGGCGCAGCACGACGTCGAGGTACATCCACGTAAAGAAGGTGTTGATGAGCGAAATCCAGAACTGCGCAAACACCACGCGCTGGAACGCGGTGGCGAGGCGCGCCGCGTGTCGCGCGATTTGCTCGGTGAGCGGGCGACGTTCGGAAGGGTTGGCGGCTTTCTGCATGGAGAGCAGCGCGCCGATGATCATGCCCATGAGCACGTGCACGACCGAGCGGCTGATGCCGCGGCCCGCGAGTTGCAGCGCTCCGGAATTCGATCGCAGCCACTCGGCGATGGTGCGCTGAATGGCTTCGACGTCGTCCGGAACGTAGACGCGCAGCCCGGCGGGCAGCATGGCGCGCGCATCTTCGATGATCTTCGCCATCTTCTGCAGGAGCAGCGGAGCGCTCTCGTCGCTATTGCGTACCAAGGCGACGATGCCGATGCCTATGCCGATGAGCGCGGCGATCACCGCGGATGCAATGAGCGTGACCGCCAGCACACGCGGGCCATCGCGACCGAGCGCACGCAGTCTCAGCCATGGCGTAAGGACATCGACCAGCTTGAAGACGAGCAGGCCCGCGAGCAGCGCCGACAGCAGGTGCAGCTCGATGATGAGGCCGAGCGCCAGCGCAGCCAGAATCCACGCGGCGTAGTCGCCGCGCGTGACGGGTTGAGTGACCACGGAGTTCATGGAAAAGGGGACATTCCTATTTTTTTACTAGACGCAAAAATAGGAATGTCCCCTTTTCCTCAGGCGGACTTCGCGACTGGCCCGCGTTCGAGCACCTTCTTCATGCGCTCGATGCTCTTCTCGAGCACGGCCATGCTCGTCGCGAACGAGGCGCGGAAATGCCCGGGCGCGCCGAAGCCACTTCCCGGCACCACGGCGACGCCGGCATCGTTGATGAGCATTTCGGCGAACGCGTTATCGTCCTTGATGCCGAAGGCCATCATGGCGGCGCTGCAATCCGCCCAGGCGTAGAACGCGCCGGCGCAGGGAAGCGCGACGATGCCGGGCAGGCGATTCAATGCGCCGATGAAATAGTCGTGGCGCTTCTTGAACTCGATGTTCATGAGCTCGACCGGCTTCTGGTCGCCGTTGAGCGCAGCCAGCGCGGCCTTCTGCGTGATGCTGGAGGCGTTGCTCGTGCTCTGGCCCTGGATCGTCGACATGGCGTTCACGATTTCCTTCGGGCCGCCGCAGTAACCCAGGCGCCAACCGGTCATGGCATACGCCTTCGATACGCCGTTGATGGTGACCACGCGATCGTAGAGCTCGGGCGCGACGGTGAGCAGGCTCGCGAACGGCTCAGCTCCCCACCAGATTTTCTCGTACATGTCGTCGGTGCCGACGATCACGCGCGGATGCTGGACGAGCACGTCGGCGAGCGCGCGCCACTCCGCTCTCGTATAGGCGGCACCGGTCGGATTGCAGGGAGAATTGATCAGCAGCAGGCGTGTCTTCGGCGTGATGGCCGCTTCCAACTGCCGCGGCATGAGCTTGTAGCCTTGCGAAGCGGGGCAGATAGGCGTGACCGGGAGGCCGTCGGCCAGCAGCACCATGTCTGGGTAGCTCACCCAGTACGGCGCGGGAATGACGGCCTCATCGCCTGGGTCGAGCACGGCCATGCAGAGGTTGTAGATGGTCTGCTTGGCCCCCGAGCTGACCAGGATCTGGTTGCGCTCGTAGCTGATGTCGTTGTCACGCTTGAACTTGGCGATGATCGCGTCCTTGAGCTCGACGATGCCGTCGACATTCGTGTAGCGCGTGAAGCCTTTTCGGATCGCCTCGATGCCCGCCTCGGCAATGTGCGCGGGCGTGTCGAAATCCGGCTCGCCGGCGCCAAGCCCGATGATGTCCTTGCCCTCGGCTTTCAATTTCGCGGCGCGCGCGGTGACTGCGAGAGTGGGCGAGGGCTTGACGCGTTGAACGCGGCGCGAGAGCTGGATGGGCACGATTGGACTCTTAATTGAGGGAGGGGGTTGGGACGCTCAAACGGGCGCGTATCTTACGCGATCCGGTGGCATCAGCCACCCCGCTGTAGGTCTGTAAGGTCCCGGAAACCAAGCCAATTGTTCTCAAGATCGCCAGGCCAGGTGGAGAGTTGCCAATCAAATCCCGGAAAGCCACGAGCGGGAGACATTTTCAGTATTCTTCCTCGCTCGTGAACAGTAGTTGGAGCGATTGATGAAGCACTTCGGGCGCGCGTCGGCAACTGCGCTTTTCGCGTCGATGATCGCCATGGTGTTTCTCACGTCCATTCGCGGCGACGCCGCCGAGTTGGTCAAGACCATCAAGTCCGGCGCGCCAGGCCTCGTCACCTGGTCCGGCTACGAAGACATGATCGCGGGGGTGGAACTTCCGGCTGGGCTGCTCGTTTCTCAAAAAGATCCCGCGCATGGCACGGAGCTGTGGTTTACCGATGGGACACCCAGCGGTACGCGACTGATCCGCGACATCAATCCGGGCACGGAGAGCTCTGGCCCGATCTCGTTCCGCCGCATCGGCGATGTGGCGGTGTTCCAGGCAAACGACGGTATCCACGGCCCCGAGCTGTGGCGCTCCGACGGCACCGAAGCAGGCACCTACCTGCTTGCCGACATCGGTCCTGGCAAGCAGGGGTTTGGCAGCGCTCCCGTGTTCCCGGGCGTCGTGCTCAACGGAATCCTGTATTTCGAAGCGGATGACGGAGTTTCCGGCAGCGAACTGTGGCGCACCGATGGCACGCGCGAAGGGACTTTCCTCGCGGCCGACATCGTGCCTGGATATGCCGGATCCGGTCCCGCGGATCTGACCGTCGCCGGAAATCGACTGTACTTTCGTGAGAGTGATGGCTTGTGGGTCTCCGACGGCACCGGCGCTGGGACGCAGAAGATCGCTGACGTCGTCGTCTTGCAGTGCTGCGTGGCGGCCGGAGACGCTGTGTTCTTTTCGGCGAACGACGGGGTGCATGGCGGGGAATTGTGGCGCGCCGTGGGCCAGACCGCGGCGATGGTGGCAAACCTCAACACTGAACCGGTGGGCGGCGGCCAGGACGGCTCGTCCGAACCGGCTTTTGTGACCGCGAGAGGCGACTCGGTCATCTTCATCGCGCAGACGCGGAACACTGCCCCCGGCGCCACGACGGCCTACGACTGCAAGCTGTATCGGGCGAACGCTTCCGGCGGCGGCGCCACCGAGCTCGTGAATTTTCACGATCACTGCTCGCTCCGCAAGCCGATCAATCTACCTGGCGGAATGATGTTCAGCCTGCCGACGTTCGGCCCGCCGTCGCCGGGGCAGAGGGATGAGCTTTGGGTAACGGACGGCACGCCCGCCGGCACCATGCCGCTCGATCTCAATGGTCTCCATTACTCGACCGTGCTGCTCGACGAAGTGCATTTCATGCCCGCTTATGGTCCGAACGGCGAAGCGTATTTTTTCGGAACACAGGGAGCGGGTCAGCCGGACAAGATCTGGCGCACTGACGGAACTCGCGCGGGGACTCACGTCTTCGCAGACCTCGCAACCAACAGCTCCATGCAGGAAGTGGCCTGGTTCAATGGCCGCGTCTATTTCGATGTGGGCGGTAATACGCCGGTACCGCAGACGGGACTCTGGACGAGTGATGGAACCCTGGCGGGCACTACAACTGTTCGCATCGGCGATATTTCCAGCATCAGCGATCTTCGTGTCGCCCACGGACGACTCCTGTTCTGGTCGGCGACGGCGGATCCGACCCAGCGGGAGCTGTGGGCTTCTGACGGCACGAGCAATGGAACTATCTACCTGGGCAAACGCAGCGCGGCGGCCGACAACGCTTCGGTCGATGCGAACGTGGTCTTCGCGGGGCAATTGGGTTCCCGCGCGGTGTTCGCCGCCCAGCTCGATTCGGTCGCGCTGAATCGTGAATTGAGCATCACCGATGGAACGGGCATCAACACCAGTCTCGTCCGCGACATCAATATCGGGGGATCGTCGGATCCCGGGAATTTCCTGACGCTCGGCAACCAGATTCTCTTCGTGGCTCACGACTTCGACCACGCACAGGAGTTGTGGCGCACGGACGGCACGGGTTCGGGAACGTTTCAATTGCAGGACATCGTCCGACAAGGCAGCGACGCGCACGTGACGCTGGGAGGGCCGGACACGATCATCAACGGCGTCGCGTATTTCACCGCCGGTGAGAGCGGGATGAATCCGGATCTTTGGCGTACGGATGGAACAGTCGCGGGCACGAGCCAGATCACCATCGTTTCCGCGCTACGCTTCTACATTCTTGGAAGCAACGGCAGCAACCTGTTGTTCCGTGCATCGTCACCCGGCGGCGGCACACATCTGTGGTCCTGGAACGGCAGCCAGGCGCAGATCATCACGGCAGCCGACGGATTGAAGATCACTTCGGATCCCGGTGCGCGCTTCGGAGCGCGCGTCTGTTTTCGCGCGTGGGACGTCGACCCTCGTTATATAGACGTGTGGTGCGCGAGCGGAGCACAGGGCGATCTGGTGCGCGCCACGAATCTCGCCGCACTCAGTCTGTCTGCCGGCGAAATGCACGCGCTCGGTAACAAACTACTCGTGAACGTTCCGGGATCGGGTGCCGCGAGCGGCTTGTACTTCACGCAAGGCACGGCAACGACAGCGCAGCGGATATCCGGCGAGCGCATCAAGACCGCCACTGCGTTTGGGAACGGCCAACTGTTGTTCCTGAGCGAGAGCGGCAATCTGATGCTGACCGACGGTACCAGCGCCGGCACGCGTAACTTGCTCCAGGGAGTGACACTGCCCGGTCCGATCTCCGGTGCGTTCGGCGTTCTCGGTACCTATGTGGTGTTCGTCGTCAACGATCCCAGCCGTGGCGCGGTGGTGTGGCGCACGGATGGAAGCGCGGTGGGCGCGCGATACGTCACCGATCTCGATCCGGCGACCACGCCCGCCAGCGCGCAGGAGGCTTCATTCTTCACGCTCGGAAATCGCCTGCTGTATTCGGGCTACCGGACGAACATCGGCAACGACGTATGGGCGCTCAATGCCACGGATCCGAATGCGACGAATGACACTCTCGCGGCGACGGCCGGCACCCCGGTCAGCGCGCCATTGCTCGATAACGATGCGGATTTCGACGGCACGCTCAACGTGGGCTCTGTTTCGATCGTCACGCAACCGGCGCACGGCACCGCGGTGGTGAGTGCATCCACCGGTGCGATCACCTATACCGCGAATTCCACCTACAGCGGACCGGACGAGTTGACGTATCGAGTCTCGGACAACCAGGGAAATGCTTCGAATGCGGCAACGCTTTCCATCCAGGTCACCGGCGGAGTCAGCAATCCGCCATCTCCGCCTCCTTCACCACCCTCGGGCGGCGGCGGCGGCGGCGCACTAGGTCTGGAAGTGCTGGCTCTGATGTTGCTTGCCGTTTTAAGGGCCGCCTCCATACAGCTTCGCTTGATCGGGCGGACTGGATGGAACTCGTGCCGTGAAAACGCGAGGATGACCGGGTGGAAAACAAGCCTTTTGTACTGAAAGCCGACTACAGCCCCGCTGCTGACCAGCCGCAGGCGATTGCCAAGCTCGTGGAGGGGATCAACGACGGGTTCAAACACCAGACGCTGCTGGGAGTGACCGGAAGCGGAAAAACATTCTCGATTGGGAACGTGATCCAGCAGGTCCAACGGCCAACCCTCGTCATGGCCCACAACAAGACGCTGGCCGCGCAGCTCTACGGCGAGTTCAAGGAGTTCTTCCCCGAAAACTCGGTCGAGTACTTCGTCAGCTACTACGACTACTACCAGCCCGAGGCCTACGTGCCCTCGAGCGACACATATATAGAGAAGGACGCCTCGATCAACGAGCACATCGAGCAGATGCGCCTGAGTGCGACCAAGGCGTTGCTCGAGCGCAAGGACTCCATCATCGTCGCGACAGTGTCGGCCATCTACGGCCTGGGCGACCCCGAGGCGTACCACTCGATGATCCTGCATCTGATTCGCGGCGAGCTCATGGATCAGCGCCGTCTGCTGCGCCGGCTCGCGGACATGCAGTACACGCGCAACGAGCTCGACCTGCAGGCGGGCACGTATCGCGTGCGCGGCGATGTCATCGACATTTTTCCGGCCGAATCCGCGCGCGAGGCGATTCGCGTGGAGTTGTTCGACGAGTCGATCGAATCCCTGGCGCTGTTCGACCCGCTCACCGGGGAGATCCAGCGCAAGGTACCGCGTTACACCGTTTACCCCGGCTCGCACTACGTGACGCCGAAGGAGCGCGTGATCGGCGCCATCGATTCCATTCGCGACGAGCTGCGTGAGCGGCTCAAGGTTCTGCGCGAGCAGAACAAGCTGGTCGAAGCGCAGCGTCTCGAACAACGCACCATGTTCGACATGGAGATGATGAGAGAGGTGGGCTACTGCTCAGGGATTGAAAACTATTCGCGGTATCTCAGCGGCCGCGCGCCGGGTGAGCCGCCGCCTTGCCTCTTCGACTACCTGCCGCAGAACTCGCTGCTGGTCATCGACGAGAGTCACCAGACTGTTCCGCAGCTCGGTGCCATGTACAAGGGCGACCGCTCTCGCAAGGAAACGCTCGTGGAGTACGGATTCCGTCTGCCTTCCGCGCTCGACAACCGGCCGCTGAAGCTGGAGGAGTGGGAGCAGCTCGCGCCGCAGATGATTTTCGTCTCGGCGACCCCGGGCAAGTACGAAGCGGCGCACGCGGCGCAGACCGTGGAGCAGCTGTTGCGGCCCACGCACCTGGTGGACCCGGTGGTGGAGGTCCGCCCAGTCGCATCCCAGGTGGACGACGTGCTGAGCGAGATCAAGCTGCGCGCGGCCAAGGACGAGCGTGTGCTGATCACCACGCTCACCAAGCGCATGGCGGAAGACCTGACCGAATATCTGCACGAGCACGGCGTGAAGGTGCGCTACCTGCATTCGGACGTGGAAACCGTGGAGCGCGTGGAAATCATCCGCGACCTGCGCCTCGGCAAATTCGACGTGCTGGTTGGGATCAACCTCTTGCGCGAAGGCCTCGACATGCCCGAGGTGTCGCTGGTTGCCATCCTCGATGCGGACAAAGAAGGTTTTCTCCGCTCGGACAATTCGTTGATCCAGACCATGGGCCGCGCGGCGCGTCATGTGAATGGCAAAGCCATTCTCTACGCGGATCGCATGACCGGCTCGATGGAGCGCGCGATCGCCGAGACGGATCGCCGTCGCAACATTCAGCTGGCATACAACCTCGAGCACGGCACCACGCCGATAAGCATTCGCAAGAGCGTGACCGACGTGATGGAGGGCGCTCGCGCCGATACCACCGACTTCGGCTACAAGATGGGCAAGAAGAAGCGTGGTGCGGAAGAGGCGGCGCCAAACCTGCGCATGTTGTCGCCGGAGCAGATCGTGCGCGAGATCAAGCGTATGGAGGCGGAAATGTTCAAGCGCGCCCGGAATCTGGAATTCGAGGAAGCCGCTCGCCTGCGTGACGCCATTGAAAAACTGAAGCAGCAGGAGCTGGGGCTCAGCGATCCGAACCTGCTGGCCGGCTGAACCAGTTGACAGAATGTCGGGGCGGACGAAACATGTGTGCTGCTTCGCATTGTCAGGGATTGCCGCTTGACGGCGGATAGCCACGGCGCGCGCGGCGAGCAACACTTGTCCCGCGATTCGGTGGAGTGAAAACGAAGCGATTGTCGCCGCGAACGGACAGGTCTTAAGAGGCCTAACTTCTCACGGCGATAAAATCCGCAACCGGTTGCGGACGAGCGTCAAGAGTAAAGTACGCCGCTGAAATATCAGCACGCGCGAGTTCGAGTGGTTAGAATTGCCCACACAGACGGAATTGGTGAGACAAACAACATGTACCTCGACCCCGGTTCGACGAGTCTTCTTATCCAGGCGCTGTTTGCCTTGTTTGCCACGGTCATCGCGACTTACGGACGTTCGCGCGAATGGCTGGTCGGTTTGTGGTCGCAGGTCACGCGCAGCGTGATCAAGAGCCGACGCCGCACCGACGCGTGAGCTTGCCGCCGGCGCCCGACGGCGCGCGCGCGGCTCCGGGATCCTTCCGTGATCCTCAGGGGCAGGTCATCGAGCACGGAGAGCGCGTCTATCGCGCGTTGCTTGCGCCGCTCGCTCCGTTCCCCGCTACCTGGGCCGATCCGGGTCCCCTTTCGGAATTTGTCAGTGCCGGCAAACTGTGGCCGGCGCAACCTGTCGCTCGCGAACAGGTGCCGTCCGAAGTCCTGGCACGTGTGCCCGCCGCCATCGGGTTTCTCGAGCATCCGCGCCTCGCGCCAATCACTTTTCCCTTCGAGTGGCCCTTCGAGCTGCTGAAGCGCGCGGCGCTGCTGCACCTCGACTTCCATCGCGAACTGCTCAAGCGTGGACTGACGCTTTCGGACGGCTATGCCTACAACGTGCAGTTCGTGGGCACGCGCCCCGTGTTTCTCGACGCGCTCGCGATTGTGCCGTACGTCGAAGGCCAGCCATGGGCCGGCTACGCGCAGTTCTGCGAATCCTTTCTGAATCCTTTGCTGTTGGCTTCGCGCGGCTGTGACTCCTGGCAGGCGATGTATCGCGGTCGCATTCGCGGCATCCCGACGCGTGAGACGGCGCGCCAGCTCGGCATCTGGGGCGCGCTGCGCGCCGGCGCTTTCCTGCACGTCATCGTGAACTCGCAATCCGAATCGCGCTCCGGCGGTACGCCTTCCGCCAGGGCGCCGAAGTTTTCCAAGGCCGGCCTCGATCTGCTGGTGGCGAGCCTCGCGCGCTGCATTCGCAATCTCTCGCTGCCGGTTGGGCGCGCGGCAAACTGGGGCGGCTATGAGACCGACAATAGTTACTCGAGCGAACAGCGCACCACCAAGCACGCAACGGTCACGGAGTTCGTTCAGCGCACACGGCCGCGGCTCCTCGTCGACGTGGGGTGCAACGCGGGGGAGTATTCAGCGACGGCGCTCGAGGCGGGCGCGGCAAGCGTTGTAGGACTCGAGCGCGATGGACCGGCGGTCAATCGAGCGGTGACGCGCGCCGATTCATTTGCCAATCGCTTTCTGCCGCTGCAGATCGACATCCAGAACGCCAGTCCGGCGCTGGGCTGGGATCTCGCCGAGCGCCTGGCGTTGCGCGACCGCCTGAAGCCCGACGCCCTGCTGTGTCTCGCGCTCATCCATCACCTGGTGTTGGGCGAAGGTGTGTCGCTCGCGCTCGCGGTGCCGGGAATCGTGTCGTTGGCGCCGCGTGGCATCATCGAATTCGTACCGCCTGAGGATCCGATGGCACGGCGCATCGCCGGTCCGACCGAACGCCTGACCCACCGCTACGACCTGACGACGTTTTTGTCGATTCTCGCGCAGACTGCTACCGTCATTCGCCAGACAATCCTGGCAGAACGTGGACGGGTATTGGTCGAGTACCAACGGTAGCGAATGACTCCAGTGAAAAAGCGGGTGGCGGCGATCTGGCTGATCTCCGCCTGGCCCGCGCTCAATTTCCTGATGTTGAACTGGCCGGACGTCGCCTGGCGTCCGCTGCGCACATTCAGCGGCGTCCTGCTTTTCACGCTGCTCATGGGCGCCCTCGGGCATTGGCTCGAGCATCGCGGCGAGAAGCGTGGCCGCGGTGGAGTCGTCGTGGTGGCGTGGGTGGCGATCGTCGCGCTGATCTTCGGTTACTCGGCACTCGCGCTGTCGCTCGACCTGGTGCACGAAAAGCTCGGCGTGCTGGTTCCGCCGCTGCCGGTGTGGGCGTTCTTCACCACGCTCATCGTACCGCTGGTATTCCTCTCGCGGCGCGCTCCAAAATTCCAGGAGGCGGCCACGAGGTTCTGCTTCATCGTCGTCGGCGTGACGCTGGTGATGCTCATGAACCAGATCGTGATGCGGCAGCCCTCGGTGACGGAGCAGGATTACGTCGCCTCACCGATCGCCAAGAAAGCGGCGCGCCTGCCGGGCCTGAACGTCTACTACATCATCCTCGACGCCTACGCGGGCAACCGCGGCATGACAGAGACGCTCGGCTTCGACAACTCGGTCTTTTTTCAGCACATGGCGGAGCGCGATTTCGTCGACGCTTCCACGGAGAGCTCCAACTACTTGCGCACCGTGCAGACACTGGGCGGAATTTTCGCGCTCGACTATCCGCTCAGTGACAACCCGCTGAGCTGGAAGAATCTCGGTGCAATGTATCCGGAAGTATTCGAGCGCGAAACCGCGCCGCCGCTCATACGCCGGTTGCACAGCCTGGGCTACACCGCCTGGCATTCCGCCACGGTCTGGGGCGGATGTTCGCACCGGCATCTCGAGTGCCTGGGGGACGAACTGATCGTCGCGCCGGATTTCGTCACCCAGGCGTTCCTGGGGCCCACGCCCATCGGTCGGCCGCTGATGAGACTCGCGACACAGGTGAGCGACACTTTCCTCTCCGTCACGTCGCGGTTACCTGCATTGATGGCGTCGGAGAAGCCGTTCTTCATCTTTGCGCACAACATGGCGCCACACCCGCCGTTCACGGTGGATGCTCAATGTCGCCGGCGACCTTGGGAGGACAAGAACTGGAACGGCTGGCTCGCCGAGGATCGCGGTGCCTACCTCGGCGCCGTCAAATGCGTCAATGCGCAGGTAGAGCGGCTGGTCGACGTGATCGTCGGCGCCGATCCGAATGCGCTGATCGTGGTGCAGAGCGATCACGGCACTGCGTTCACGGTGGACTGGGAAGCGCCGATGGCCAAATGGCCGGCGGCATCGATTCGCGAGCGCAGTTCCTATCTGAACCTGATCCGTGCACCGCAGGATTGCCGCCAGTGGCTGGGCCGGCCCATCGGGCAGATCAACACGGCGCGTTTCGTGCTGGCCTGTCTCGAAGGCCATGCGCCGGACTATCTGCCGGAGCACACCTATCTATCGACGTATTCGGAAGGTCCGGAGAAGGGAATCCTGGTTCGCGCCGGTCAGTAGCGTCGCACGGTGTGATCAAAAAGCCACAGGCATATCAGCGAAACGCCGAGCACGGGGAGGAACACGGCCAACGCCACGATGGCGATCCACAAGCGGGTTCCGATCCGGAACTCGGCAATGCGAGGCGCCGGAATTCCGAGAGCGCCCTCCGGCCGCCGCCGCCACCACATCACCACCGCCGAGATGCTGATCGCCATGAGGCCGAGCGCGGTGAAAAGCCCGAGCACCTGGTTCGCGACGCCGAACAACTGCCCCTCGTGCGCGGCGATGCCGATGCCGATCGCGCGATCGAGCGCCGGCTTTGCCGCGAAGCCCTGGTCACGCAGGATGGCGCCAGTGCGCGCATCGAGCTCGAGCTCGCGCACCCGCGGGCGGTTCTGGGTCTCGGCCCGCACGAGCCAGAACGGCGTGCGCTCGTTCGGTAGATAGACACGGACCGGTGGGTCGAGGCGAAGCGGCGCCACGCGTGCCACGATCTCATCGATTGTGATGGGCGTGGTCAGCGCGCGGGCCTCGGCCGCTCGCGGGTGCTCGGCGTGTTCGTCGGTGCGGCCGGCACTCCAGTCCTGCTTGGCCGGGGTAACAAGTGCGCGCACCTGCTTGAGGCTCGCACCCCAGACGGTGGTCCATGGCAGCGCCGTGATCAACAGGAACAACGCGAACGCCGACACCCAGATTCCAGTCACCGAATGCAGATCGCGCCAGAACAGGCGTCTTCCGTCACGCGTGCGTGGATAGAGCACCCCGGCCATGCCGCGATTCTCGCGCGGCCACCACAGATACAACCCGGTGATGAGCATGACGATGGCCCAACACGCGGCGAGCTCGACGAGAATCGAGCCGGTCGTGCCGGCGAACAGGCTGCCGTGAATGGTACGCACGATCTCGGTGAGCCGATGCGTGTGCGGCACGGTTTTCAGGATCGCCAGCGTTTCAGGATGGACGTAGACGATGCGGCCGGTGCCGTCGGGTGAGTACAGGTGCACCCGTACCGCGTCATCGGGCTCGCGCGGAATTTCGTAGACGAAGAGTTTTGAGCCCGGCAGGGAAGCAAGCGCCGCGTCGATCTGCTGTTGGCCGGTGGCCCGCGCTCCGGTGATCTTCAGCGAATCCACGCCGCGATCCGCGAAGGCGTCGATCTGCGGTTTGAACAGGTAAATCGAGCCGCTGAGCGCCAGTACGATCACAAACGGAATGCAAAACAGGCCGGCGTGGAAATGCCAGCGCCATAGCGCGCGGTAGGTGAGAGTCATGGTGCCGGGTGGGGAAAGTGGGGAGAAACAGCTTTCCAGGGGCGCCGCCGCAGATTTGCGCATTGCGGGCTCAATTCCCAGCCGCGATCCAGGTTCAGGTGGCGCGCGACGTAGAATCGGCAGCCGCCTATCCGGCGGGTA